>NZ_JBMDKQ010000010.1:0-161491 GCF_057809795.1 Sphingobium sp. FG125 | reverse complement strand
CTTGCGCGTGGTTTCTCGACTTCGCTCGAAACGAACGGGCCTAAGTAAGTCAGCGCGATCCGCTTACTGCCGCAGCCGCTCGATAGCCTGCGCCAACGCGACATAGAGCTTGCCCATGTCGGACGAGAGGATGGCGACGCCCAAGGCGTTGCCGTCGCGCGCCGACAGGATGATCCGCAGCATCCCTTCAAAATCATGGATATAGCGGTTCACATGATCGCGAAATTCCGGGTCATTGTCGTAATGGAGCGCAATTTCGCGCGATTCGCCTGCATCCAGCAGCCTGACCGCACGGCGGGTAAAGACGCCGCGATCGCCCTTCAGATAGGCCGACCAGCTTGAATCGGTGACGTCGTTGGACAGGATCTTGGCGACGTCGATGGCTGTGCTGTTGAGCGATTCGATCAGCAGCGCGGAGCGGCGGGCGAAATGGTCGCGGTCGCGATTTTCCGACGCGCGCTCGGCTTCCTCGATCCGCTGCTCGACGCTGGCGCTGGTATCGGCGATGGTCAGCAACTGGCGGGTCAGGCGCTCGGACGCCTGATGCGCGGCCTTGACCGCATCCTCCGCGACCCGCGCGACCTGTTCGATCTGCGCTGTCACCTTGTCACCGATAGCGGTCTGCATTGCCTGTTCGCTGGCTTCGGCCAGTGCCTGCGCGGCCTCAGGAATGGCGCGGCCCAGCGCCTGGCGCGCACGTTCGGCGGCCTGATCGGCAGTGTCCTTGACGCGCAGCAGGGCGGTGACGAGCAATGGCCCGGCGCCCTCGGTAATCCGGGTAGCGTCCTGATGCGCGCCATCGAGCGCGACGCGCAGCCGTTCGACCAGATTGCGGTTGGCCTCCAGCCCGCCCTGCGTGCTTTCCAGCCATTCGGTCAGGCGACTGCCCTGACCGCGCAGCATCGATTCGGCCTCTTCCGCCCGACCGACCAGCGCCTGCGAGATAGCCTCCAGCCGCTCTATTTCCGGTGTCGTGTTGCCCAGCAGTGCGCGGCTCTGTTCCAGTCGCGCGTCGAAACGCTCCAATGCGGCGGGATAGGTCTCGTCCAGTTCGCGCACGCTCGAATCGAGCGCGACGAGCAGGGTTTCGGCGCAGCCGATCAGCTTTTCGGCGGTCATGCCGCCGTTTGCCAGTGCGCCGTCGATCCGCTGGGTTTCACTGGTCAGGCGCGCAAGCGCTTCGGTCAGCCGTTCGCTGCGCGCAAGGGCCACTTCTTCGAGCGTTGCGAAGCGGGTCTGCGTTGTGGTGATCGTTTCGTCCAGCCCGGCCTGGATACCGGCCATCAGGCTGTGCTGCCCCGTCATGACGTCATTAATCTGATGCAGCCGGTTTTCGACGTCGCCGATCGTGTTGGCCAGACCCGTGACCGTCTCGCTGCCAATGGCGTCCAGGCTGTCGCGCGAACGGGTAACCAGCGATTCGAGCGCAGCCGACTGGGACGACAGATTGCCATCTGTCAGCGCCAGCGCTTCCTGCGCACGGGCCAGCGCGGCGTCGAGCCGTTCGCGCAGGTCGGTTTCGATGGCGTCCATGTCCCGCGTCAACGTAGCCAGCGTGGTCTCGCTGACATTGCCGATGCCGGCTTGTGCGGCTGCAACAAGTGCTTCGAGATGTTCGGCGCGGCGCGACAGCCCTTCATCGGTCGTCGCCATAGTGGCGCGCACGCTGCGCAAAGCATTGTCGAGACGACCGGTCAAATCTGCCTGCGCCGTGTCGAGATCATGGATCAACGCCGTGCGCACGCTTTCGCTAGTGCTGGCGATGCCGGTTTCGGCGGTTTCGACCAGCGTTGCCAGGGCCGCTGCCTGCAATTCGATATCCTGACGGGTACGATCCATCGCCTGCCGCGCGCTCTGCGCGGTGGCGTCGATGCGTCCGGCGGCGATCTCCGCCATGCCGGTCACTTCTTCATTGGCGGCGCGGGTGGATTCCTGAAGCTGGGTAAGCTGGCTCGACAGGCTCTTGGTCGCAGACAAAGTGCGGGCGCGGGCGTCGTCCGACAGTTCGGCCAGCGCATGAAGCCGCGCTTCGAGCGTGTCGATCCGTTCGGCCAGCGCATGGCCATTGTCCATGATCTGCGCGGCCATGCGACCGGTGCGGTCCTCCAGTTCGGGGATCGTCGCGATCAGCGAGTCCATCTTGGCGAGGAGCGCTGTGCTGGCCCGTTCGGCCGATTCGGCGCGGTCGGCGGTTGCCTGCGACCGGCTGGCAATAAGTTCGGCGGATGCTTCCATATTGCTGCTGGCCGCTGCGCCATAGCTGTCGAGCAATTCGGCCTGATCCTGCATCGACTGACGGGCGGTTTCCAGCTGGGTCGCGATCCGGCCAAGGCGCAGTTCGAGTAGATCGGCCTCCGTCCGCAAAGCGCGGGCCGTGTCGAGATAGCGGCGCGATTCTGTACGGCTGTTCCGCATCAGCAGCAAGTAAGCCAGACCAAGCAGGATGAGCGGGACGACCAGCGTGGCGATGGCATTGGCCCAGAACAAGGGGCCACCGACCAGATCGCCCGACGCCACCATAGCCCAGCCGGCAAAGCCGACCCAACCGACGCCAAGCAAGGTCAATCCGACGCGCACGCGCCTGACCCAGGCATCGCCCGCGCCATCATCCGAATCATCTTCGCCGATGTTGAGAGCCGCCTGTTTCAAAAGTAAAATGTCATCCGCCTGCGACGCATCGCTGGCCGCGCTTGGTTCGTCGCGCCAAAACTCGACGATTGTGCTGCCCCCTGTCATGGCGTGCATCCTAGCAGCTTTTCCGCCCGCGCAAATGCCCTGTTACCAAAACTTAACGCAAGCCAGATAGCGTCTGTCTCTATGTCCTATGATCCTGGCGCCCTCCATGCAGCTTTATCCGCAGCCGTCGGTGACGACAGCGCCCTGATTGCGGACCTGCGCGTCGCCTTCATGGAAAGCGCGGAGCGGCAGATCGACCTGCTGGGGCGGGCGCGGTGTGACGCCAATTGGGAACTGGCGGCGTGGCGGCTGAAAGGGCTGGCGGCAAGTTTCGGGCTGACCGCGCTGATGGCGCTGGCGGACGAGGCGGCCGAGGCGGCACCGGGCGATCCGCGCGTGCTGCGCCGTTTGCGCGCGGCGCTGGCGGGACTACAACAGACCTGAATCATGGCGCGGGCACGGCTGTGCTTGCGCGAAGCCTTCAGCCTTGCGACAAGACCCGCTGCACAACAATCGGGTCGATACCATAACGATATGAGTTTCGCGGCTATTCTCAGCGCCAGCCGGGCTTCGGGCGATTCGTCCGGGGGCCAGTCCACCGGGGGTCAGCGCGCGAGTCTGTATTTTGCCGGGCAGACGCTGGTGGAATATCAGGCGCGGCAGGCGGCGCAGGCGGGCGCGGATCGCATCATGATTTTGGTGAGCGTCATTACGCCCGCTTTGTCGCAGGCCGTCGATCGGCTGAGCGCCGATGGGATCGCGGTCGCGCTGGTGCGGGACATGGTGTCGATGGTTCGGGATGCGCCGCGTGATGCCGACGTCTTGCTGGTCGCCGACGGGGCGATCGTGTCGCAGGCGCATTTCGAGGCGATGGGCAGCGCGGAGGGCAATGCCCTGCTGGTCACGGATGACAGCCGCGCCAGCACGCCGTTCGAGCGGATCGACGCCGGGCAGCGCTGGGCCGGACTGGCGCGGATCAGCCCGACATTGTTGTTCGGCACGCTCGACATGATCGGCGACTGGGATTTGTCGCTCACGCTGGTGCGCGCGGCGGTGCAGAAGGGCGCGCGCCGCGTCACCGTGTCGCAGGATGATCTGCTCGAAGGGCGCGTCGCGCTGATCGAAACCCAACAGCAGGCCGATCTGGTGGCGCAGGCGGTGACGGCGGCAGGGGCTTCGTCGGCGCGGGCGCGCGGGGGCATTGAACATTATCTTCTCTCGCCCCTCGCACGGATGATCAGCCCGGCGCTGATGCGGATGCAGGTGCCAGCGATGCAGGTGCGGATTGCCGCCATCGCGCTGGGTGCCATCGCGCTGGTCCCGGTTCAGCTGTTGTGGACGTTGACCGGTTTCGCGTTGTTGCTGGGGGCGTTGTTGCTGGCGGAAATTGCCGACCGACTGGACGAACTGGCGCTGCGTCCGCCGCCCATGGGCCTGCTGGCTTTCGTGACGCCGTTGCTGGCGCTGATCGGCATCGTGCTGGCGGGCAGCAGCACATTGGCCGCCGATCTGGCGCTGCTGCTGGGCATCATGCTGGTGGCGGATCGCTGGCGACGGACCGGCAATGCCCGGCCATGGATGATCGTAACCCCCGGAACCGTCTTGCTGCTGCTGTTCGTCGCCGGGCTGGTCGGGATGCTGGCGCAAGGCATCAGGGTCGCGATGCTGGCGCTGATTGCATCAGCCGGGGCGATCATATTGCGGCCGCGCGACTGAGCATATTTCGCCGCCAGGGTTTAGTGCATTTTAAGGACGTCGGGCTATGGTCCGGGTATGAACGCCTATTCGTCCCTTACCGGTGCGGCCATGGCGGACAGCTGGCCGATGGCGCAAGTCATGGCGGGCATGTCCGCCGTGCCGGTTGGCCATGCCATCGATCTGGCTTTCTTTTTCCCGGTCGAGGAACGGGCGCGCCATGATGCGCTGATCGCGGAAACGCGGCGGCATCTGGGCGGATGCCTGAACGGAATCGAGATGGCGCTGCGGCTGTCGCTCGATCATGCGCCCGATGTCGCGCACATCCTTTCCCGTTCGCCAGAACCGCTGTGCTGGCCGACCGTGCGGGCGCAACCGACGCTGATCGGACCGGCGCTGCTGGCGCATATGCAGATGCGCGCCGGGGTTAGCCTGATGCTGCGGCAGTTCGGCCAGCCCGACATCGAGCACTTGGATGATGGCGATGGCGGCGTGTTGGCGCTGGGCGATGATCCGCTTGTCGGCGATGCGCTGTCCGCGCTGGCGCTGGCGGAAGGACGCTGGATCGCCACGGGCGGCGAGGATCGACCGATGCGGCCGGACCTGCCCGCTGAATATTTTGCCGAATTGGTATGGACGGCGGCGGCCTGTCTGGCGGCGGTGGTCCAGCGGAGCGCGCCTGATCTGGGCGATGCCGTGCTGGCGGCGTTCGAACGGTCGGGCTGGGCCTTGCTTGCAGACCATGATGAAAGCGCCAGTCCGATGGCCGAGGCCGACCGGCTGGTGCGGCGGATGGGTGAGTTGGCTGATTCGCCGGACCTGATGGGGATTGCGCTGGGGCAGCGGCGCTTTTTGCTATTTGCAGCGCTGGCGGCAAGGCGGTTGCGCATGGCAACTGTCCAGGCGACCGATATATTGGTGATGGGACCGCTAGCGCAGGTGGCGATGCTATGCCGGGCATTGGGTGGATCGGACGCTGATTATCGTCATTTGCTGCTGGCGTTGCGTCCTGTGCGCCCGGCCCTGTCCGACGCCGTCATCGTGGCGGAGGCGGAGCGTTATCAGGGGCTGACCGACATGCAGGCCGATGCAGCCGTCAGCGCGCTGCGCACGCCGCCCGCCTTCCGCTCCCGGCTCGACCATTTGCGCCGGTTGACGGGCGCGTGAACATGCCGTCGCATCCCACGATCATCCGGGCCTCCATCTCCACCGACGGCCTGTTGCTGAGCGCTGACCTGCGCCTGCTGACGCTTCAGCGGGAGGCGGGCGGTGACTTGGGCGCGCCGGTGGCCGTGCCGCAACTGGCCGCGATCGCGCGGCTTTCGGCGCGGCTGGGTATCACCGTATCGCGGCCGATCATCGCCGCGACCGAGCATGGTGACATCGACATGTGGGTACGGGCGCGGCCCGATAGCGATGGCGTTACCCTCTCGATCATCGACTGGCATGAGCGGCCTGGGGTCGCGCTGCCGGCCGATATTGCGCGGCGCGAGGCGGATATCGCCGCGCTGGCCGATGGCTGGAGCTGGCAGATCGACATGCAATTGCGGTTCCAGATGGTGCTGGAGGGTGGCGATACCCATGGCGCGCTGCCGCCCGATCCGCCGGTGCCGGGCAGTCGTTTTTCCGGCTATTTCCAGCTTCTGCCTGATGATGATGGCGACATGGCGATGCTGCGCGCCTTTGCGCAGCGGCGCGCCTTTCGCGACCAGACGGCAGCGTTGGTCAGCGATCCGGCGCGGTCGTTTCGCCTGTCTGGCTTTCCCATGTTCGACCTGGCCGGACAACTGACCGGCTATCGCGGCACGGCATTCCCGCTGGAGCAGATAGTGGTCGTGCCGATGGCGCAGGAAGCGGCGGTCGCGCTCTATCCCGGCGAATTTGGCAAGCGGCTGGACCGCTCGCTACGCCAGCCTCTGGGGCGGATCATCGCCAACGCCGATACGATCAGCGCGCAGCTGGAAGGGCCGCTCCGCCCCGATTATGCCGATTATGCGACGGACATCGCTGCGGCCGGGCGGCATCTGATGGCGCTGGTCGATGATCTGGCCGATTTGCAGGCGATCGACCGGCCCGATTTCAGCGTGATCGCCGAAGATGTCGATCTTGCCGATGTGGGCCGTCGCGCTGCCGGATTGCTGGCGGTCAAGGCGCTTGATCGGCAGATTCGCATAGTTGCGCCGGACGCGGACGCCACGCCCGCCACCGGTGAGTTTCGCCGGGTGCTGCAAATATTGGTCAACCTGATCGGCAATGCGGTGCGCTATTCGCCCGAAGGCAGCGAGGTGCGGATCGTTACTGAAGGTGATCATGGCCAGGCCCGGATCATGGTGATCGATCAGGGGCAGGGGGTCGCGGTCGCGGATCGCGAGCGGATTTTCGAGAAGTTCGAGCGGCTGGGCCGCGACGATTCAGGCGGCAGTGGCCTGGGCCTCTATATCTCCCGCCGCCTGGCCCGCGCCATGGGGGGCGACATCCGCATTGGCGGTGCGCCGGGCGAAGGCGCGCGCTTCATCCTGTCATTGCCGACGGGCCTATGATCCCATGAAAAACGGCGCCCCTTGATGGGAGCGCCGTTCTGCATTTTCTATGTGGTCGGGCGTGTTAGCGCTTGTCGACCGGCACATAGTCGCGCTGGGTCGGGCCGGTATAGAGCTGGCGCGGGCGACCGATCTTCTGCGCTGGGTCCGAAATCATCTCGTTCCACTGCGCAACCCAGCCGACAGTGCGGGCCAGGGCGAAGAGAACGGTGAACATTTCGGTCGGGAAGCCGATGGCCGACAGGATGACGCCTGAATAGAAGTCGACGTTGGGAAACAGCTTCTTTTCGATGAAATAGGGATCGCTGAGCGCAATCTTTTCCAGTTCGCGGGCGACGTCGAACACCGGGTCGGTCACGCCCATCGTCTTGAGCACGTCCTCGGCCGTTTTTTGCATGACGGTCGCGCGGGGATCGTAATTCTTATAGACGCGATGGCCAAAGCCCATCAGGCGGAACGGATCGTCCTTATTCTTGGCGCGGGCGATATATTCCGGGATGCGATCGACCGTGCCGATTTCGCGCAGCATATTGAGCGCGGCTTCGTTCGCGCCGCCATGGGCCGGACCCCACAGGCAGGCAATGCCCGCCGCGATGCACGCGAAGGGATTGGCGCCCGATGACCCCGCCAGACGCACCGTCGATGTCGATGCATTTTGTTCATGGTCGGCATGGAGGATGAAAATCTTGTCCATGGCGTCCACGATCACCGGATCGGGGATATATTCCTCCGCTGGGACCGAGAAGGTCATGCGCAGGAAATTGGCGGTGTAGGACAGGTCGTTGCGCGGATAGACGAAGGGCTGGCCCACCGAATATTTGTACGCCATCGCCGCGATCGTCGGCATCTTGGCGATCAGGCGGTGGCTGGCAATCTTGCGCTGCACCGGATCGTTGATGTCGGTCGAGTCATGATAGAAAGCCGACAGCGCGCCGACGACACCGCACATGATTGCCATGGGATGCGCGTCGCGACGAAAGCCGCGATAGAAGGTCGTGAGCTGCTCATTGACCATCGTGTGGCGCGTGATCGTATGGGTGAACTCGTCGAGTTCCTGCTTGGACGGCAATTCGCCGTTCAGCAGCAGGTAGCTGACCTCCATGAAGCTCGATTCCTCGGCCAACTGGCCGATCGGATAGCCGCGATGCAGCAACACGCCTTCATCACCGTCGATATAGGTCAGGCCGGATTCGCAACTGGCCGTCGATGTGAAGCCCGGATCATAGGTGAACATGCCGGTATTGGCGTACAGCTTGCGCACATCGATGACCTGCGGGCCGACCGAACCGTCCATGACGGCATAGTCCTTGGTCTCTCCCCCGACGGTCAAAGTGGCTTTGTTATCCGACATATTGTTCTCCTTGTATGCCATCAGCCAATCGATGCGTGTCCAACATCGGTCAGCCGTTCCAAGCTCCCCTCTTTCCCCAGCAGGAAGAGGACATCAAAAATACCCGGCGAGACGGTGCGCCCGGTGAGTGCCGCCCGGAGCGGCTGTGCCACCTTGCCCAGCCCCAGGCCAGCATCCTCTGCCACGCGGCGAATTGCGTCCTCGATCGCTTCGACCGTCCATGATTGGACTGGCCGCAAAGCGTCGGCTGTCTTTGTCAGCAGCGCGCGCGCCGAGTCGTCTAGCAGAGCGAATGCCTTTTCGTCAAAATCCAGCGGGCAATTTTTGAACAGAAATTCGGCGCCTTCCGCAATTTCATGAATGGTTTTGGCGCGTGGCTTGAGCGATGGCATCGCTGCCGTCAGCAGAGCAAGGCCGGCTTCGGGCAGGGGCTTGCCCAGCTGGGCTTCCACCTGCGGCGCGACTAGCGCGGCGAGGCGGGCGTCGTCAGCCTCCCGCAGATAATGGCCGTTGAGATTTTCCAGCTTCTTGATGTCGAAGCGCGAAGGCGATCGGCCGACGCCGCTAATATCGAACAGCTCGATGGCACGCGCGATGGGAATGATCTCCTCATCACCATGGCCCCAGCCCAGCCGCAGCAGATAGTTCAGCACCGCTTCGGGCAGCATCCCCATATCGTCGCGATAAGCGTCAACCCCCAGCGCGCCATGGCGCTTGGACAGTTTCGCGCCGTCCGATCCGTGGATCAGCGGGATATGGGCATAGACCGGCTCCTCCCAGCCCATGGCGCGGATGATGCATAGCTGGCGGAAGGCGTTGTTGAGATGATCGTCGCCGCGGATGACATGGGTGACGCCCATGTCGTTATCGTCAACCACGACAGCCAGCATATAGGTGGGCGTGCCGTCCGACCGCAGCAGGATCATGTCGTCCAGTTCGGCATTTTGCACCACGACGCGGCCCTGGACCGCATCCTCGATCACCGTTTCGCCCTCGCGCGGGGCTTTCAGGCGGATGACGAAGGGTGCGCCTTCGGGCGCGTCTGCGGGCGAACGGTCGCGCCAGCGACCATCATAGCGCATCGGTTGCTTGGCGGCGCGCTGTTGTTCGCGCAATTCCGCCAGTTCTTCCGGCGTCGCATAGCATTTATAGGCATGACCACCCGCCAGCATCGCGTTGGCGACCTCGGCATGGCGCGGGGTGCGGGCAAACTGGAACACGGCCGGTTCGTCGCCGCCCAGGCCCAGCCACTCCAGCCCGTCGAAAATGGCGGCAACTGCTTCTTCGGTAGAACGGGCGCGGTCGGTATCCTCGATCCGCAGCAGAAATTTGCCACCGTGGTGACGGGCGAACAGCCAGTTGAACAAGGCCGTGCGGGCGCCGCCAATATGCAGGAACCCGGTCGGCGAAGGCGCGAAACGGGTCACTACCGGCTTGTTCATTCCCGTTGCACTTGCCGTCATATTCGCTGACATTCTTCCTGCTTGTCCCATGAATGCGTCGCCCCCTAGCATGGCTTTTGAGCCACGACAAACCTCCCTTTGGTGGGGGGCTGGCGCTTGGACGCGCGGGGCGTTTTTCAGGGTGGAAAGCTGGCTGGAGACCGAGCGTGAACAGCTGCCCTTATGGGTGCCGATCGGGCTGGGGATCGGCATCACCGCCTGGTTCCTGTTGCTGCACCGGATGGGCTGGCTGGCCTTTTGCTGCGGCGCGCTGGCGCTGGCCTGTATGGGGCTGCTGCTCCCCGATGGCGCGCGGTTGCGGCGGATGATCGTGGCGGGCGGGATGCTGGCCTGTATCGGTTGCGCGCTGATCTGGGGGAAGGCGGTGCTGTTGGGGCAACCGCCGCTGGCGCGCCCCGTTTTCACGCAGGTAACGGGGGAAGTGACGGCGGTTCGACCGGTCCCGGCGCAACAGATGGTGCGGGCGATGCTGCGCCCGGTGGCTGCCCCCGGCCTGCCGGACATGATCCGGGTCAACATAGCCGAATCGGACGTGCCGCCGGGTCTGGGCGAAGGGGCGGTGATCCGCTTTCGTGCCCGTTTGATGCCGCCCGCGCCACCGAGCGTGCCGGGGGGCTATGATTTTGCCGCCCGCGCCTATTTTCAGGGGATTGGTGCTACCGGCAAGGCGTTGAAACCGATTGCGGTTGTGCGGCCTTCAATCGGCCCGCCACCCCTGCGGTTGCGATTATTCGCGCACATAAGGCAGCAGGTCGATGGTCCGGCGCAGGGCATTGCCGTAGCGCTGGCGACCGGGGACCAAGGCGCAATTGCAGAGGCGGACGCGGAGGCGATGCGGCGCAGTGGGCTGGCGCATCTGCTCTCCATCAGCGGGCTGCATGTGACTGCGCTGATCGGGGCGGTTATTTTCCTGCTGATGCGGGTGATGGCGCTTAGCCAGCGGGCGGCGCTGGACTGGCCGCTGATGCTGATCGCGGCTGCGGGCGGCGCGCTGGCGGGGATCGGCTATACGCTGCTGACCGGAGCGGAGGTGCCGACGCTGCGCTCCTGCATCGCCGCGCTGCTGGTACTGGGCGGACTGGCGCTGGGGCGCGACGCGATCACGCTGCGGCTGGTGGCGGTGGGCGCGCTGATCGTGCTGGCCTTTTGGCCCGAAGCGGTGACGGGGCCGAGTTTCCAGATGAGCTTTGCCGCTGTCACCGCGCTGGTTGCGCTGGCCGAGAATCCGCGTTTTCGCGCCTTTGCCAGTGCGCGGGACGAGAATAGGGCGCGCAAGGCGGGGCGGGTGCTGGGTGCGACGCTGATGACCGGCATTGCCGTCGAACTGGTGCTGATGCCGATCGCGCTGTTCCATTTTCACAAAGCCGGGATGCTGGGCGCGTTTGCCAATCTGGTTGCGATCCCGCTCACCACCTTTGTCGTCATGCCGCTGGAGGCGCTGGCGTTGTTGTTCGATCTGCTGGGTCTGGGCGCGCCTTTCTGGTGGATGACGGCGCAGGCGCTGAATTTGTTGCTGTGGATCGCCCATGGCGTGGCGGCCAGCCCGATGGCGACGATGTTGACTCCGGCGGTGCCATCCTGGCTGTTCGCGCTGATGATCGGCGGGCTACTCTGGTGCCTGTTGTGGCGCAGCGGGTGGCGCTGGCTGGGGCTTGGGCCGGTGGCGATGGGCGTGGTCGGCGTGTTGTTGCTGTCACCGCCCGACATTTTGGTGACTGGCGATGGCCGCCATGTGGCGGTGCGGACGGCTGGGGGCGGGATGGCGTTGTTGCGCGCGGGCGCGGGCGATTATGTGCGCGACACGCTGGCGGAGAGTGCGGGCTATGACGGTCCGCTTGACGCGATGGCGGACCTGCCGCAGGCGCGCTGTTCGAAGGATTTATGTGCCGTCGGGATGCAGGCGGGCGGGCGGCGCTGGCATGTGTTGGCCACTCGCAGCGACATGCTGATCGAACGCACTTTGTTCAGCAAGGAATGTGCCGCCGCCGATATTGTCATTGCCGATCGCGGGCTTCCCTATTGGTGCCGCCCTCGCTGGCTGAAAATCGACCGACGGCTTCTGGCGCGAACCGGGGGCATTGTCATCGACCTGGACGATGCGCGCATCAGCACGGTGCGGGCCGCGGGCGATGCCCATCCCTGGATCGTCGCGCCGCGCCGCCGCCCTCGTCCACCTCAATTATAGCGACGCAACAGTCCTGCCAGCTTGCCCTGAATCCGCACCTGCCGCGAATCATAGAGTTGGGGTTCATAGGCGCTGTTGGCGGGATCGAGCCTGACGCGCTGCCCTTCGCGTCGGAAATATTTGAGCGTGGCTTCTGCGTCATCGATCAGGGCGACGACGATCTGACCTTCGCGGGCGGTGTCGGTGCGTTGGATCAAAGCAAAATCGCCGTCGAGGATGCCCGCTTCCATCATCGAATCGCCCGACACTTCCAGCGCATAATGGTCGCCAGCCCCCAGCAAGGCGGCGGGGACGGACAGCATATTCTGCCCCTCCATCGCCTCGATCGGGACACCGGCGGCAATGCGGCCATGCAACGGGATTTCAATCACGTCATTGGCAGCGACCGGCAGGCTGGGGGCCAGTTGCGGTGTGGCCGGGGCGACCGGTGCAGGCGCGCGGTGCATGGCGTCGGGGAGCTTCAGCACCTCCAGCGCACGGGCGCGGTTGGGCAGACGGCGGATGAAGCCGCGTTCCTCCAGCGCGTTGATCAGCCGGTGGATGCCGGACTTGGATCGCAGGTCGAGCGCATCCTTCATCTCCTCGAAAGAAGGGGACACACCGCCTTCCTCCAGCCGGGTCTGGATGAAACTCAGCAATTCCTGCTGCTTGAGGGTCAACATGCCTGCGGTCCTCCATGGAACGTATAAGGAACACATAGGAAACGGAAGGAGGCGAGTCAAGCGAGCAACGCGCGGTCGTTCTTGTCGCCAATCCACCGCGTGAACGGCAGCATTACTGAAGCTTCAGTCCATCAGTGGCAGGATGGTGACGGTGTCGCCCGTGGCCGCAGAAGGTGAGCTGGCGGGCCGCAGAATCAGGCAGTCGGCCATTGCCATGGCGGCGGTGGCGGCGCTGTCCTGCGACGTGACCGAGACGATGCCAGACTCTCCCCGATAAGCGCGCAGATAATCGTCGCGATCGCCGGTGGCGGGCAGCGGCGCGGCAAGGAGCGCCTGCGTCATGCGCGGCAACGGGGTCGTCGATCCGGCGCGATGGCGGACCAGCGGCAACAGGAACAGGGTCGCCGTGACGAAGGCCGATACCGGATTGCCGGGCAGGCCCAGAAATACGGCGTCTCCCAAGGTTCCGGCCATGAGCGGTTTGCCCGGTCGCATCTTGATCTTCCAGAAATCGAGCGCGCCGCCAGCCTGTAAGAAGGCCGGGCGGACCATGTCGTGATCGCCGACCGATGCTCCGCCGGTGGAGACGATGATGTCCGCCGATGCCGCCCGTGTCAGCGCCGCCGTCATGGCGTCGAGATCGTCGGGGACGATGCCCAGATCAATGACGTCGCAGGGCAGGGCAGCCAGCATCGCCGCCAGCATTGCTGCGTTGGACGATGGCAGGCTACCCGCCGGGGTCGGCGCGCCGGGCGGCACGAGTTCGTTGCCGGTTGAGATCAGTGCGACCTTGGGACGACGCCCCACGGGCAACGCCCCATGTCCGCCCAGCACGGCCAGCGCGATGCGGGCGGGAGTTAGGGCAATTCCTGCCGCCAGCAACAGGTCGTTCGTGGCAAAGTCCGATGCGGCCGGGCGGACGTTGCGGCCTACCGGCAAAGGATCGTCACTCGCCGTCAGTCGATCGCCATCGCGGGTGGCATTTTCCTGGATCAGGATCGTGTCGGCCCCGGCGGGGAGCGGCGCGCCGGTGAAGATGCGACTGGCCTCTCCGGGGGGCAGCGGGGCAGGGATACAGCCGCCCGCCGCGCTTTCGCCGGTGACCCGCCATGGTCCAGGCCACTCCGCGGCGCGCACGGCATAGCCATCCATCGCCGACAGATCGGCCCAGGGCTGGTTGCGCAGCGCCAGCACATCGCTTGCCAGCCAGCGCCCGGTGCAGGCGGCGATGGGCGCTTCTTCTGCGGGTAATTGCGACGCGAGCGCGAACAGGCGCGCCTGTGCTTCGGCGACAGGCAGCAGGCTCATGCCGCGCGCCAGTCGCCCGACTTGCCGCCGCTCTTGGCGATCAGGCGGACATTGCCGATGATCATGCCCTTGTCGATCGCCTTGGCCATGTCGTAGATGGTGAGCAACGCGACCGACGCAGCGGTCAACGCCTCCATCTCCACTCCGGTCTGGCCAGCGGTGCGGGCGGTGGCGGTGACGGTGACGCCGCCCTCGTCCAGATCAAAGTCGATATTGACGGCGCTCAATGCGATCGGGTGGCAGAGCGGGATCAGGTCGGCGGTGCGCTTGGCGGCCATGATGCCCGCGACCCGCGCGACCGCCAGCACGTCGCCTTTCTTGACCAGCCCCTGCGCGATCGCTTCGGCGGCCTGTGCGATCATGTCGATCCGGCCACTGGCAATTGCTTCGCGCGCGGTTACGGCCTTGGCCGACACATCGACCATGCGGGCCGCGCCGTCCGCGTCGAGATGGGTGAGACCCGTCACGCGCCAGTCAGCAGGTTGAGCGTCGCTGCCTCGACATCGGCCTGCCGCATCAGCGTTTCCCCGACCAGGAAGCAGCGCACGCCATGATCGGCCATGGCGGTCAGGTCGGCATGGCTGGTGAGGCCGCTTTCGGCGACGAAGGTGTAGCCCGCAGGCGCTTTGCCCACCAGTTCATAGGTGCGGGCGAAATCGACCGAGAAATCGCGCAGGTCGCGATTGTTGACGCCGATCAGGCGCGACCGCAGCTTGAGCGCGCGCTCCATTTCCGCCTCGTCATGCACTTCGATCAGCGCATCCATGCCGAGGCCAAGCGCGGCATCCTCAATCTCCGCCATCTGTCCGTCGTCCAGTGCGGCAACGATGATCAGGATGGCGTCGGCACCGAGCGAGCGGCTTTCGAGGATCTGCCAGGGATCGACAATGAAATCCTTGCGCAGCACGGGAATCGCGCAGGCGGAGCGGGCGGCCATCAGATAATCGTCATGGCCCTGAAAATAAGGCTCGTCGGTCAGCACCGACAGGCAGGCCGCGCCACCGGCGGCGTAGGCCTGTGCATGGGCGGGCGGATCGAAATCGGCGCGGATCAGCCCTTTGGACGGGCTGGCCTTCTTGATCTCCGCGATCAGGCCGAAGCCGGAGAGGGCGGCGTCGTCCAACGCCTTGCGAAAGCCGCGCGGGGGTGTCTGTTCGCTGGCGCGGGCGTGGAGCGACGATAGCGATGTCGCGGCCTTGCGCCGGGCGACATCCTCCCGCTTGAAATCGCAAATTTCGATCAGCTTGTTGGTCATTGATAGGCAATCCAGCAATTGAGCAGGGCGTTGGCAAGGCCACGGTCGATGGTCTCGGCCGCTTCCTCTACGCCTTCCCGAAGATCGGCAACCGCATCCGCCACGACAAGGGCAGCGGCGGCATTGAGCAGCACGGCGTCGCGATAGGCACCCGGTTCGCCTTGCAACAGCGCGCGCAGGGCGGCGGCATTATGGGCCGCGTCGCCGCCGCGGATCGCATCGACGGGATAGGTGGAGAGACCCAGATCGGCAGCGGACAGGCGGCGCATTGCGACGATGCCATGGCCCGCGACTTCGGCGATGTCGTTGCCGCCCGCCAGCGATAGTTCGTCCAGCCCTTCGTCGCCCGACACGATCATCGCGCGATCGACGCCCAGTTCAGCGAGCGCCTGTGCATAGATGGGGACATAGGCGGGGCGGGCGATGCCGACGAGTTGGCGGCGCACGCCTGCGGGGTTGGCGAGTGGACCCATCAGGTTGAAGATGGTGCGTTCGCCGATCGCCTTGCGGATCGGGCCGAGGCGTTTGAGCGCGGGGTGGTAATTTTGCGCGAAGAGGAAACAGATACCGATCTCCGCCAGCGTCGTCTCTGCGCTAGCGGCTGCGCGGTCGAGATTGAGGCCCAGCGCTTCGAGCGTGTCGGCAGCGCCTGCCTTGGACGATGCGGCGCGGTTGCCATGTTTGGCGACGGGGACGCCTGCGGCTGCAACGACCAGCGACACGGCGGTCGAGACGTTGAGGGTGTGATGCCCGTCGCCGCCGGTGCCGCAGACGTCGATCGCGCCTGCGGGGGCGGTGACCGGGATCATCCGCGCCCGCATCGCACGGGCCGCGGCGGCGATCTCGATCGCTGTCTCGCCGCGCCGGGCCATGGTGACGAGGAAGGTCGCGATCTCGGCTTCGGGCAGGTCGGCGTCGAACAACAGGTCGAAGGCGCGGGCGGCGGCCTGCGCGTCGAGGGGGTGGGAAGGATCGGGCAGGCTGCTCATCGCGCCTGCCTTAATCGCCAGCGGGGCGGTGAGTCGAGGGGGCGCTGGCGCTTAACTTCGCACTTTTCCCGGTAAATGAGACATAAGATTTCCTATCGCCGTAACTTTTGCAAAGTCGGCAACGCATCCTAGCCGGGCGCGATGCGATAGGACAGAGCGATCAGGCCGCCTCGCGCGCCTTCACCTTCATGCCCGCAATCTTCATGAAATTGGCCAGCATGTCATGGCCATGCTCAGTGGCGATGCTTTCGGGGTGGAACTGGACCGAATGGATCGGCAGGGTCGCGTGGCGGAAGCCCATGACCGATCCGTCCTCGCTGGTCGCGTTGACGACCAGGCTGCCCGGAATATCCTCTACGATCAGCGAGTGATAGCGGGTCGCGGTGAAGGGGGAAGGCAACCCGGCGAACAGGCCGGTGCCGTCATGGGTGACGGGCGATGTCTTGCCATGCATCAGGCCGCCGCGCACGACCTTGCCGCCGAAATGCTGGCCGATCGCCTGATGGCCGAGGCACACGCCCAGCAAGGGTGCGCCCGCATCGGCGCAGGCGGCGACGAGATCGAGGCTGACGCCTGCTTCATTGGGGGTGCAGGGACCGGGCGAGAGCAGAAAGGCCTTCGCCCCGCTGGACAGCGCCTGGCCCGCTGAAATGGCGTCGTTGCGGACGACCTCCACCCGTGCGCCCAGCTCCATCAGATAATGGACCAGGTTCCAGGTGAAGCTGTCATAATTGTCGATGACGAGGATCATGGGATCAGGGCTATAGAGAGGCAGGGCGGCAAGGGGAAGCGGGCTGCGCCATAAATGTCGCGACGGAGACACATGCCTCTGCTAGGGCCGGTCCATCGACGCGAACCCTGCCCGCAAGCATTCGCGTGACCGAGAGACGCCCAGCGCTCCCGCTTGCCAGCAAGGCGCTTTCTCTTGAACCATATTATCCGTCTTTCCGTCATCGCTGGCGTGAGCAACGCCGCATGAGCCGCGCGATCAACATCAATGCGCCGCTGGCCGATGTGCAGGCGCTCTGCACCAAGCACGCGCTGGCGGTATCGACCATCGAAGCGCTGACGTCGGGCGGCACCCGCGTGGTGATGCTGAACCCCGATGGGGCCGACCGGATGCGCGACCTGATGAAAACCAAGCTGATCGAGTCGCCGGTCGTGCGATCCTCGCTCCATCTGGCGCGTCAGCCGCGCTCTGTCCTGCGCTAAAGCGGCCACCTCACACCCTACGTTCGGGCTGAGCTTGTCGAAGCCTTGCCCTTCTTCTTCTCGAGAAGTGCGGCCCCCTTCGACTGCCTGCCAAGGCAGGCGCTCAGGACAGGCTTCGACAGGCTCAGGGCGAACGGATTGGTTTGATATGGTGGCTTACAATGGCCAGGCGAACGCTATCCTGCTTTCGCCGCTCCACTGTCCGTCGGCGTCATAGCGGCGTTCGGCGATGATCCCCTGTCCTGCGTAGTCGATCGTTATGATCGTGCTGCATCGCGTGCCGTAGACGGCATCGCGGATGAAGATGGGGGATGGCTCGGCGTCCGGCGCTGTGTCGTCGGGCAGGGTTTCGGTGCGTAGCGCTGTGAACAGCAGCGCCGGATCATCCTGCCCCGTCGCCAGCCAGTCGGCCAGCATCGCGTTCAGCTGTTGCGTCTTGGGCCATGGCGTATCGAACGGGCCGTTGGACAGGCCGATAATGCCGGGGGGCAGGTCGATCGCATCAGGCTGGTGGCGGTTGGTCAGCAGCCGGGCGCGGTGCCCATCCACCACGATCAGGCTGAACGGGTTGAAATCGTCGAGCGCCGCCAGCGTCGGCGCGGCATAAGGTCCGTCGCCCATCAGCACATCGGTGACCAGCGCGCCGCGCGAGGCGCGGTCGGGTTGGGCCAGGCCATAGCCGCGCTGGTTGGTGACCACGGCCATGCGGCCGGTATCGGACACGCCTGCCCATGTGCCGCCCGATTGCAGGTCGCGCCCGGCGATGATGCCGGGCCGGTCATCCCATTGCGCCAGCGCAGCGGAGGGGCGAACATGATGTTCGTCGCGATTGCCCGCCATCACCAGATGCCAGCGCGGATGGGCCGCCCATGCCATTGTCACGATACACATGGGCTTTCCCTTATGCGGCGGCTTGAAAAGGCGCAACTTTACGCCCATATGGGTCGGGCCGGGTTCGCCCGGCTATGGTGATAAAGTGTGTCGTATAATAGACGCAGCGGACCCGGGGGCAGTACCCGGCGGTTCCACCACATATCCCGGTTGGCAGACATGCCGGACGGGATGTCTGACGGGGCCGAACTAGGATCGACGTGTGTTCAAAGGCGATATTTTTACCCGGCCCGTGTAAGCCGTTAAACTGTGCAAAACTCATAAGTGCCAACGATAACGAAGCACTCGCCATTGCAGCGTGAATGAGGGCCTAACGGCCTGACCTCACTCTAAAATAGCGCGGTTGAACCCACCGGGCAACAGAAGGGAATTCAGCGGCCTCCGGGAGGGCCGGGCAACAGAACCTCCCGGACCTTCATCATTTTTGCTATCCTGTATCGCTGGCGTCGCTGGATCGATCGCCTGGCGCGGCGAGTCTGTCTCGACATGCGTGGAAGAGCGCCTGACGATTGCCGGTGCTGATGCACCAAGGCGCATTTCAAAACAAACCCCAGCTGCGCGAATCGCTATCGACTCCGGCATCCAATTCAATTACACTTTTATGACATTATGAAGAAAAAATCATAAGCATCTGTTTTTACAGAAAACAAAATCCTTTTTCAGCCACCGAACCGCTATTGCGCTACTGTCATCATAGTGAAATAATCATCGCTATAGTTAAAAGGTTTTGCTGGAGAAAATATGATGCTGAAGGTCGCCCTTATCGCCGGTTTTGCTCTGGCTTGCGTCACCCCCGCCATGGCGCAGGGCGCGTCGGAGGATGTGATCGTTGTCGGCGTTCCCGATGGCGGTCTGGCTGCGCGCGACCTGACGGCGGGCCAGTTTGAAAAGGCCGCCAAGCGGCTGAAGGCCGTGTGGCCCGACAGCGCCAATGATCCCGCGCGCCTGATCAACCTGGGCAACGCCTATGCGGGCATGGGCCGTGTGGCTGACGCGCACTCGGCCTATAAGTCCGCGCGCTTCTCCCCGGAAATGACCCTGGTACTGGCCGATGGCAGTGAACAATCGTCGCGCGACGTGGCGCGGCGGGCGATGAGCCGCCTGACGCCGGTTTATGCCTCGCGCTGATCGAAGCGCTCTATTTCAAGCGATTAAGGCGGGGCGCCATGCGAAATGGCGCCCTTGTCATGAAAGTATAACGCAAGTCACTAAACTGTAATTTTAGTGACGCCATTTCGTCACCAAAACAGAACAAGCCTGTCACCGGACGTCCCTAACTGCCCCTTCGGAGGGCGACAGGGGGCGTTGTCCGAATCAAATCCCCTGCGCTCCGCATAGCAACAAACCCGGTGTCCACCGGAGCGGAGACGACATGGCCAAGATTAACCGTATCCACACGATCCTGATGGCGAGCTGCGCCTGCATAGGCCTGAGCGCCTGCGGTGCAGACGACATCGCTTCGCCGGGCGAGGGCACCATTGTCATCCCCGCGCCGACCCCTGCGCCGACCCCCACGCCCACGCCGACCCCCACGCCGACCGGCGTGACCCCCGCCGCCAACTGCCCGACCATTGCAGGTTCCGCGCAGCTGGCGGACCTCGGCACCATCTCCGACGGTGGCAACACCTGGCGCAATTGCGGTTTCCCCGCACGCTTCACCAGCTCGACCGCGATCGCCAAGGTCGCAGGCGTCATCTATTCGCTGCCCGGCCGCGTCGATGTCGGCACCGACCAGGGCGCTGCCAGCACCAACACCGACGTCACGCTGACGATCGATCCGGGCGTCACCATCTTCGCCGCCACCGGCAACGCCTATCTGGCGGTCAATCGTGGCAACAAGATCAACGCTGTCGGCACCGCTTCGCAGCCGATCGTGTTCACCAGCCGTGAAAACGTCCTTGGCACCGCGACCGACCAGTCGTCGGGCCAGTGGGGCGGCGTCGTGCTGCTTGGCCGTGCGAAGATCACCGACTGTCTGGCCCCGGCCGCAGCACCCGGCACCACCGCGTGCGAGCGTGATACCGAAGGCAGCAGCGGCGCGCTTTATGGTGGCGCGAACGATGCCGACAGTTCGGGTCGCATGTCCTATGTCCAGATCCGCTATTCGGGCTTTGCTCTTGCGGGCGGCAGCGAATTGCAGGGCCTGACCCCGTCGGGCGTCGGCACCGGCACGGTGATCGACCATATCCAGGTCCACAACAGCTCGGACGATGGCATCGAAGCCTTTGGTGGCAGCTCCAACTATCGTTACCTGGTGCTGACCGGCAACGAGGACGACAATTTCGACTCCGACGTCGGTTATCGCGGCACCGTGCAATATGTCATCAGCGCCCAGCGTGCGAACAACGACATTGGCGACGGCTTCCTCGAAACCGACTCCAACGGTGGTTCGGCTGCCAATAATGGTGAGGACGCGCTGCCCCGCCAGTATCTGAAGATGGCGAACTTCACCTATATCCACCGTTCGACCACGGGCAGCAATGGTTCGGCCATGCTGCTGCGCGGTGGTGCGGATCTGGCGCTGGTGAACGGCATCATCGTTGCCCCAACCAACAGCTGCCTGCGCATCGACAGCACGACCACGACCCGCGACGCCGACACGGCGCTGCAGGATGCCGGCAAGCCGCGCTACATCTCGGTCGTGATGCAGTGCAACAGCACCCCGTATAAGGGCAGCCGTGGCGTCGATGCCGCAGCCGTCCAGTCGATCTTCGAAGCCGGTGCCAACAGCACGATCAGCTACACCCCGTCGCTGACCAGCCTGTTCATCAACGGTGCGACCGAAACCGCGCGCACCGCGATTGACCCCAAGACGATTGATGCTGCCTTCACCACCACCAACTATATCGGTGCGGTCAAGGATAGCAGCGACACCTGGTATGCCGGCTGGACCTGCAATTCGGTGACCGCCAACTTCGGCACCACCAGCAAGGACTGCACGGCGATCCCGACGACCTGATCGGACCCACGACCTCAACAGGGGCGGGGGAGCGTGCTGTCGCGCTTCCCCGCCTTCTTTGCACTGCAATTCCCAAAGGGGGACCCCTAGCATGTCGAAGCCGCTCAGCCTGGCGCGCCTGCTCCTGATTTCATCCGCTCTGGTCGCACCTGCCGCCATGGCGCAAACCGACCCGGCCGGCACGGACGCTGGCGGTGCCGTTACATCCGGCACGCCGACCGCCGCCGAACAGGCCGATTCCGATGCCGGCAATGTCGACGTGTCGATTCCCGGCGCGGACATCGTCGTCACGGGGCGCCGCACCACCAACGTGTCGCAGGCAGCCCCACAGGTCGTCAACGTCCTGTCCGCCGCCGACATCAAGCGCACGGGCGAAGGCGACATTGCCGGGTCGCTCCAGCGTGTCACCGGCCTGTCGGTCGTGTCCGGCGGCTATGTCTATGTCCGCGGTCTGGGCGATCGCTATTCGCTGGCGCTGCTCAACGGTTCGCCGCTGCCAAGCCCCGAACCCTTGAAGCGCGTCGTTCCGCTCGACCTGTTCCCGACCAGCGTGATCGCATCGACGCTGGTGCAAAAGACCTTCTCGGCCAACTTCCCCGGCGAATTTGGCGGCGGCGTCATCAATCTGACGACCAAGGCCATTCCCGCCGAAAGCTATCTGGAAATCGGCTTTGGCAGTTCGGCCAATACCGAAACGTCGGGGCAACTGGGCTATACCCATTATGGCTCCAAGTCCGACTGGACCGGTTTTGACGACAGTTCGCGCGACGTGCCGCCGCTGCTCAAGCAGGCGATCGGCAGCGGCGTTCCGTTCGCCAATATCGGCCGGACCGACCAGCAGGCGATTGCCATGCAGTTCCTGAACGCCGACACGTCGGTCGTGCAGCGGACCAACAGCCTGCCGTTCAACTTCTCCGGCTCGATCAACGCGGGTACGGCGGTCGATGTCGGCAGCGATGGACGGCTGGGCGTGATCGCCACCGCATCCTACAGCAACAAGTGGCGCACCCGCGACAATCTGCAGCAGGCATCGCTCGATGTCGGGGCAGGGGCTGGCAAAAGCTACCAGCAGGTCAGCACCGATAATGAGATCACGGTCAACGGCCTGCTGGGCGTCGGGCTGGAACTGGGTGACCAGAAGCTGCGCTGGACCAACCTCTACATCCGCGACACCACCAAGCGCAGCGCGCTGGCGGTGGGGCGCAATGACGGCACCATTCAGGATGCCGATTTCCTGCAGCAAAATACCGCCTGGTATGAGCGGCAGTTGATCGACACCCAGTTGGTCGGGGAATTCAAATTTTCCGATGCGCTGAGCCTCGACGTGCGTGGCGGCTTTGCCAATTCGCAGCGCGAAGCCCCCTATGAGCGCGAATTTGTCTATGTGCGGACCAATCGCGACCTGGCGACCGATCCGGTTGGTGACCGTTTCGTCAATGCGCTCAATCGCCAGCGCGGCGACGCATCGGCCACGTTCAGCGACCTCAACGAAGATTTGTGGTTTGCCGGCGCCGACTGGAGCTACAAGATCGCGCCGGGCTTCTCGCTGACGGCAGGTTACGCCTTCAACGACACAAAGCGTCGTTCGTCGCGCTATGAGCTGCATTTCGATGCCGTCAACCTGCCGGTGCCGGTGCAGCAACTGCGCCCCGACTATCTGCTGTCGGATGCGACGATCCAGCTGTACGACATTGGCCTGCTCGAATTTTCGGGCAACTATCCGGTCTATGACGCGGCGCTGCGCACCCATGCGGGCTATGCCCAGGTGCAGGCAAACCTGTTTGCGGGTCTTTCCGTCAATGCCGGCGTTCGCTACGAAAAGGGCGAAATGTCGGTGACGGGTATCGATGTCTACAGCACCGGGCTGACCCCGTTCAACGAAATCCGCAAGGATTACTGGCTGCCCGCCGTCACCTTCACGCTCGAAGCGGCCAAGGGTCTGCAACTGCGTGCCAGCGGGTCCAAGACGATTGCCCGTCCGCAATTCCGCGAATTGATCGCCCAGCCCTATCTCGACACCGAATCCAACCGTTTCTTCCGCGGCAACCCGTTCCTTCAGGACAGCCAGTTGTGGAATGCGGACATCCGGGCCGAATGGTATATGGGCAAGGACGAACGGATCACGGCGGCGGCCTTCTACAAGAAGATCGAAAATCCGATCGAGACCTACACGACCATCACCGACACCTATAATGTCACGACCAGCTTCGCCAATGCGCCCGAAGCGACGCTTTACGGTGCGGAACTGGAAGTGCAGAAATATGTGCCGCTGGACGGGTTTTCGGACTCGGACTTTTTCGTCAGCCGCCGGATCGCACTGATCGGCAACTATACCTACACCCAGTCGAAGCTGAAGGTTGGGGCGGGTGACACCACCATCCCCTATACCTACACCACTGGCGAGCTGCCGGCGGCGTCCGACTTCTTCCTCAATGGCGTGCCGCTGACGGGGCAGTCTGACCATCTGGTCAACCTGCAACTGGGTCTGGAGGATACCGACACGCTGTCACAGCAGACATTGTTGCTGACCTACGCCAGCGACCGCGTCACCAGCCGTGGCCCGAACCTGCAACCCGACATCAAGGAACGGCCGGGCGTACAGCTCGACTTCGTGGCGCGGCAGGCGGTCAAGCTGCCCGGCGGCATCAACAGCGAAGTCAAGTTCGAGGCGCGCAACATATTGGGCCGCAAGTTCCAGGAGTTCCAGGAACAGGACGGCAACCGCGTCTTTTATAACCGCTACAAGATCGGCACGACCATCGCTGCGTCGATGACGGTAGCGTTCTGATCTGACCGGGGCCGCGTTCGCGCGGCCCCGTGCGATGCAGGCGACCGGTCCGTTTCAGGCGGGCCGGTCGTTTTCGCGTTCGGTCACCCCCAGGGCTTTTCGCGATACCATTTGGTGATGACATGCTTCACCCCGGCGCGGACTTTCATGCCGTGGTGGAGACTCGCGGGATTGGGCTGCCCCGGTGCGATCCGGTTGTTCCAGGCGAGCAGCTTGCCGGTTTCCGGCTGGACGGTCTTGCCGATCTGGGGAAAGCGGGTTGCGCCGCCTGCCTTTGGTTCGTCCAGATAGACCATCAGCGTCCAGCTGCGGTTGCCCGCGACCGAGCAATATTTCGCATAGTCCGCGCCCTTGGGGTCGAAATAGTCGGTATGGGCCTTAAACTCCTGCCCGACATCATAGCGCTGGCCCTGGATTGGTTCGCCATAAGCGGGGTCGATCCCGGCAAAGGCGGCGAGCTTGGCGTCGATCATGGCGACGAACGGGTCGGCATGATCGAGGTCGCAGGTTTCGCTGGTGCGGAAATAACCATCGCCATTGGCGTCCGCGATGGTGGAGGGGCGGCGGTCCGCCTCGATCCGTTCGATCAGCGCGGCACATTCGTCCGCGACAAGGAAATCGCGCCGGATGAACAGGGTGAGGTCGCGGCTGGGGACACGCTGGACGCGGGGATGGCTGGCGATCCAGATCGGGTCGGCATCTGCGGCGGCGGGATGATCGGGCATGACACTCATAAACAAGGCCTGAGAGGGCGATTCTGCTACTGGCCAGGTCTGGAAATGCAAGCGCCATGACAGCGGAATTTCGCCTGTCACAAATCGGTCACATCACTGTCATCCAGCCGTAAGAGGAAGTGCTTAGCAGCGGCCCATCACAAAGGGGCAAGCAAGGCAGATGCGGGTGGCGATCGCCAACAGGTTGCGGGGTCGGTCGATTGACGGGCTGGCGTTGCTGGAAAAGGGGCTGATCGCCCTGCTGGCGCTGCAACTGGTGCGGCTGGCCTGGATGGTCGTGACGCCGGTGGGCAGTTTCGGCCCATGGGAAGGGCGGCAGGCGCAATTGCTGACCCCGGCCGCGCGGCAGGCTTTGTTCGCCAGCTTCGATCCCTTCTTTCGCACCGGCGCGCCCCAGGCAGCGGGCAATGGCGTCGTAACGTCGCTGGCGCTGACGCTGTATGGCATCCGATTGAACGAAGGCTCCGGCCTGGGATCGGCTATCATCGCTGCGCCTGACGGGGTGCAGAGCAGTTTTGCCGTGGGGGATGAAATCCTGCCCGGCGTGGTGCTGAAATCGGTGGCGTTCGATCATGTGACGATCGACCGGGGCGGGGCGGAAGAACAGATTTTCCTCGACCAGTCGACGCCCGCGCCGACGGCTGCCCCGGAAGGCGGCGAAACACAGGCGCCGCTCCCTGCGTCGCCGCCGCCATCGGCTGGCCCGACCGCCGACAGCCTGAAGCGCGACATTGGTTTTGCGCCCCGGATGCAGAATGGCCGGGTGACCGGGCTGGCGGTCAGCGCGAAGGGACCGGGCTTTGCCAGTGCCGGTTTCCGGCCCGGCGACATTATCAGCCAGATTAACGGCCAGCCGGTGGGCGACCTCCAGTCCATACAAAATCAGATCGCGCCCGGCGCGCGCCTGTCCCTGACCGTGGAGCGCGGCGCGGCTGTCGCTTCGGTGAACCTTATAGTGCAAGGCCAATGACCAGATATTTCCTCCCCCTTTCCGCCGCGCTTGCGCTGGTTCTGGCCGCGCCGGGCATGGCGCAGCAGACGCTGAACGTCCGCGATGCCGATATTCGCGCCTTCATTCAGGATGCCGCGCGGGTGACGGGGCGCACTTTCATCATCGACAATCGGGTGCAGGGGAAAGTGTCGGTCGTGACCGACCGGCCCTTGTCGCGCTCTGAATATTTCGAGATCGTGCTGTCCACGCTGCGCGCCAATGGCCTCGTCGCCGTGCCAGCGCCCGGCGGTGCCTATCGCATCCAGCCCGCCGATGGCGCGGCGGGGCAGCCCAGCAGCGTGGGCCGCGCGGCCAATCGCAACAGTTTCGTGACCGAAGTATTCCGTTTGCGCTCCATCGATGCGGCAAGCGCGCTGGAAACGTTACGCCCGCTGGTCAGCAAGGACGGGTCGGTGACCGCCAATCGCGCTGGCAATAGCGTGGTCGTGGCCGACTATGCCGACAATATCGCCCGCATCCGCCAGGTGATCGCACGGGTCGATCGCGATGTGTCATCGACGCAGATGGTGATGCTCAAAAATGCTGGCGCGCGCGAGATTGCGACGTCGCTTCAGGCGCTGGTGGCAAGCAGCGGCGGGGGCGAGAATGCTTCGCCATCGGCGGCGACCGTGGTGCCGATCGACAGCAGCAATGCCGTCGCGATCCGCGGCGACGCCAACACTGTCGCACGCCTTGTCGCGATGGCGCGGCAACTGGACCAGCAGGCCGCCAGCGGCACGGAAATCCGGGTCTATTGGCTGGAACATGCGGACGCCGAAAAATTGCTGCCGGTATTGCAGCAACTTGTCGGGCAATCGACCAGCCAGCCGGTGACCGCCTCCACTCCGGCAGCGGGCAGCGCGCCGTCGGCGAGCGCGGCGGCGGCACCGGTTGCGGCGGCGTCCTCCTCGTCCAGTGGCAGCGGCATTTCGACGCGCGGCGCGGCGATCGTCACTCGCTATGAAGGCGCGAACGCCATCATCGTCGCCGCCAATAGCGACGTGCAGCGGATGCTGGGCGAAACCATCCGCCAGATCGACACGCGCCGCGAGCAGGTGCTGGTCGAGGCGATCATCGTCGAGATCAGCGACGCGGCGGCCAAGAAGCTGGGCGTGCAATTCCTGATCGGCAGCACATCGACCGGCTTTGCTGCGACCAATTACAGCAATGCCTCGCCCAATCTGCTGACGCTGGCGGGTGCCTATGGTGCCAATCAGTTGGGCACGACGACGACAACGGTGGTTGCGCCGGACGGAACCCGCACCACAACCGAAGTCCGTGAAAATGGCGAACTGGCTGGCACCTTGCAGCAAGCCGCGATCAACAGCCTGCAAAGCGCGACCGGGGCGATTGCAGGCCTTGGCGGCAGCATCGGCAAGAACGGCATTTTCGGCGCGATCATCAATGCGGTGAAGTCCGACACGGAAAGCAATCTGCTCTCTACCCCTTCGGTGATGACGCTGGACAATCAGAAGGCGTCGATCCTGGTCGGACAGCAGGTGCCGGTGACGACTGGCGAGGCGCTGAGCCAGAATTTCGACAATCAGTTCCGCACCGTCCAGCGGCAGGATGTCGGCATCAAGCTGGAGGTGAAGCCCCAGATCAACACCGGCGGCGCGATCAAGCTGTTCCTGCGGCAGGAAGTGTCGAGCGTGGCCGGGCCGGTCAGCAACTCCAGCAGCGACCTGATCATCAACAAGCGCGAGATCGAAACCACGGTCACGGTCGATGATGGCGAAATATTGGCGCTGGGCGGCCTGCTGGACGATAATGAACGCAAGACGATCGAGCGGATTCCGTTGCTGAGCGACATTCCGGGCCTTGGCGAACTGTTCAAGTCGCGTAGCCGCAGCCGGACCAAGACCAATTTGATGGTGTTCATCCGCCCGACCATATTGCGGTCGAAGGAGGATGCGCAGAAGCTGACCCAGCAGCGCTACGGCTATGTCCGCAACATGCAGTTGCAGCGCAATCCCGACATGGAACCGACGATCGACGAACTGGTCCGCGACTATATGGGCGCAACCCCGCCGGTCGCCGCGCAGCCGGGCGATGCGGTAGTGCAGCCTGATGTGCCGGCTAACACGCCACAGGTGATCGAACCGACCGTGCGCCAGTCGAGCGGCGTGGTGCGCCCGGTCGAAATAGCACCGAGCGGAGAACGCAAGTGATGCACGCTCCTTTCCACCCGTTCGGGCTGAGCTTGTCGAAGCCTTCGCCTGAGCGGAGCGAAGGCATTGCTTCACTTCGTTCAGCAGGAGGCTTCGACTTCGCTCAGCCCGAACGGAGGTTTTTGTGAGTGAACCCGTCGCTATGATGCCGGTCACCGCCACCCCACGCGCCATCGATATTCCCTATAGTTTCGCGCGCAAGCATGGCGTGGTCCTGCTCCCGCAGGAGGGCGAACGCCTCGCCATCGCGGTGCGTGAGGGGAGTGATCCGCGCATCCTGCTCGAAGTCCGCCGCCATCTGGCGCGCAGTTTCGATGTCAGTTTCGTCGATCCGGCCGAATTCGACCGGCACCTGTCCAACCATTATGCGATGGATGGCAGCGCGGCGGCCATGGCCGGGTCGATCGATATGGGCGCGGACGAGCTGGATATGCTGGCGGCCGACATCCCGACTGCCGACGATCTGCTCGACAGCGCCGATGACGCGCCCGCTATCCGCCTGATCAACGGCATCATCGCCGAAGCCGCGCGGCAGGGCGTGTCGGACATTCATATCGAACCCTATGAAACCGGCCTTGTCGTGCGGATGCGGATCGACGGGGTGTTGCGCGAAACGCTGCGGATGCCGCCCCATGTCGCGCCGGTCGTGGTCAGCCGCGTCAAGGTGATGGCGCGGCTCGACATCGCCGAACGGCGCGTGCCGCAGGACGGGCGGATCGGCCTGACGCTGGGCGGCAAGCTGCTCGACGTGCGCGTATCGACTTTGCCGAGCCGGGCGGGCGAGCGGGTGGTGCTGCGCATTCTCGACAAGGAAAATGCCGGGATCACGCTCGACCTGCTGGGCATGAACGGCGTGCCGGACCGGATTTTCCGCGAAGGCCTCAGCGAACCCAATGGCATCATCCTGGTCACCGGCCCGACCGGATCGGGCAAGACGACGACGCTTTATGCCGGTTTGCGGCAGTTGAACGATGGCAGCCGCAATATTCTGACCGTCGAGGACCCGGTCGAATATGCGATGGAGGGCGTGGGCCAGACGCAGGTGAATGCCAAGGTCGGGCTGACCTTCGCCGCCGGGCTGCGCGCGATTTTGCGGCAGGACCCCGATGTGGTGATGGTCGGCGAAATCCGCGATCGCGAGACGGCGGAAATTGCGGTGCAGGCATCGCTGACCGGGCATCTTGTGCTGTCCACCGTCCACACCAATGACGCGGTCGGGGCGATCACGCGGATGCGCGACATGCGGGTCGAACCCTTCCTGCTCGCCTCCACCCTGCGCGCGGTCATCGCCCAGCGGCTGGTGCGGCGGCTGTGCCAGCATTGCCGCGAACCGGTGCAGGCGGACAAGTCGGCCAGCGCGCTGCTGGGCTTCGACCCCGGCACGATCATCTATCGCGCCAAAGGCTGCGGCGAATGTGGCGGCACCGGTTACAAGGGCCGGATCGGCGTGTTCGAGGCGATCCGGGTGGACGACACGATCCGCCGCCTGATCAACGATGGCGGTGATGAATCGCTGATCGCGCGCCACGCTTTCCTCAACGCCCCCAATCTGGGATCGGCGGCGCGGGCGCTGGTACGCGATGGGCAGACGACGGCGGAGGAAGCGATCCGCGTGTCGCGGCGCGACAGCGTGGACGCGGAAACTATCGTCGATGGCTGAGTTTGACTATGTCGCGATAGACCCGGCGGGCAAGGAACGGAAAGGCGCGCTGAAGGCCGAAACGCTGGAGGATGCGCGGGCAAAGCTGGACGCGCGCAAGCTGTTCATTGTCGAACTCAGCGTCGGCGCGGTTGAAGTGGCGCGCAAGCGGGCGGGCCTGTCGCTGCGCACCCCGCGCCTCAGCCCCAAGGAACTGACCCTGTTCACGCGCCAGCTTGCGACGCTCACCCAGGTCAGCCCGCTGGAGGAATCGCTGCGCACCATCGGGCGGCAGAGTGAGCAGGACCATGTTCGGCTCATTGTCGGCAAGGTCCATGGCGGCGTGATGGAAGGGCGGCGGCTGGCCGATGCGCTGGGCGTGGAGCCGAAAAGCTTTCCGCCGCTCTACCGCGCGATGATCTCCGCTGGTGAAAGTTCGGGCAGCCTGCCCGCGATCATGGAGCGCCTGTCCGACCTGATGGAGCGGCAGGCGCTGATGCGGTCCAAGGTGCTGACCGCGATCGCTTATCCGAGCGTGCTGGCCAGTTTCGCGGTGCTGGTGGTCGCGGCGCTGATGATCTTCGTCGTACCCAAGGTGGTCGAGCAGTTCGATACGGTGGGGCAGGAATTGCCGCTGCTGACCCGGATGGTGATGGGGCTGTCGGCGTTCCTTGCGGGCTGGTGGTGGCTGCTGCTGATCCTGATCGGGCTGGCCGGCGTCGGCTTCTGGCGCGCGATGAAGAATGAGCGCTTCCATTATCGCTTCGACGCGATGCTGCTGGGCCTGCCGGTACTGGGCAAGCTGATCCGCGATCTGCACGCTGCGCGGATGGCACGCACGCTCTCAACCATGGTGGCGAGCCGCCTGCCCTTGCTGGAGGGGCTGACGCTGACCGCCAATACGGTCCACAACCGGGTGCTGCGGCGTGCTTCGGATGATATTGTCGAGGCTATTCGTGGAGGCGGCAGCCTGTCGGCTGCGCTCAGGCGGGCGGGGGTGTTCCCGCCGTTGCTGGTCTATCTGGCGGCGAGCGGCGAAAGCGCCGGGCGGCTCGATACGATGCTGGAGCGGGCGGCGGACTATCTGGAACGCGAGTTCGACGCTTTTACCTCGACCGCGCTGGCCATGCTGGAGCCGATCATCATCATAGTGATGGGCGCGATCGTCGCCGTCATCATCCTGTCCATCCTGCTGCCGATTTTGCAGCTGCAAAGCCTGACCGGGGCTTAGGAGTTGAATATGCGTAAGACCCTTACCCTCCGTCATTCCCGCGAAGGCGGGAATCCATCTCTCAACGTCGAACCTGGATTTAAGGCTGGGGAGATGGATCTCCGCCTTCGCCGGGATGACGGGAAAAGAGACGGCGAAGCCGGCTTCACTCTCGTGGAATTGATGGTCGTCATCGTCATCATCGGCCTGTTGGCGACGATCGTGGCGATCAACGTCATCCCCGCGACTGACACGGCGCGGGTCGAGAAGGCGAAAGCGGACATTGCGACCATCGAACAGGCGCTGGAGCAATATCGGCTCGACAATCTGACCTATCCGGCGGGGTCGGACGGGTTGCAGGCGCTGCTCAATCCGCCCGCATCGCTGGCGCAGCCGCAGCGTTACCGGCGTGGCGGCTATATCAAGAAGCTGCCCGACGATCCGTGGGGCCGCGCCTATGTCTATACCGTGCCGGGGCGCAAGGGCGCGTTCGACATCAGTTCGCTGGGTGCGGATGGCCAGCCGGGCGGCGAGAGTGAAAATGCGGATATCTATTCCAGCGAACTCTGATCCGGCATCCGATGCAGGATTCACGCTGGTGGAACTGATGGTCGTCCTGACGATCATCGGTTTCATTTCGGCTGCCGTGGTTTTGGCCATTCCCGATCCGCGCGGGCGCGTGATCGAGGATGCCGACCGCTTCGCCGCGCGCGTGGCCGCCGCGCGCGACGAAGCGGTCGTGACGGCTGCGCCGATGGGGCTGTGGGTGTCCGCGTCCGGCTATGGCTTTCAGCGCCGCGATGGCGGGCAATGGGTGGCGCTGGAGGACAAGCCCTTCGTCACCGCCAACTGGAAAAGCGGCACGCGCGCGCTGGTCGGCAAGGACGGGCGGCAGCAGATTGCGTTCGACGGCACCGGCCTGCCGACCGATCCGCTGACCGTGACGCTGGCGCGCGAGGGCGAACGGGTTTCGGTGACGGTCGACATGGCGGGGAAGGTCATGGTCGGTGGGTAGGAACCTTATTCGGCGTGTTCCCGCGAAGGCGGGAACCCAGGCCCGCGACCTGAACTGGGTCCCCGCCTGCGCGGGGACGCGCTCAAGTGCCAATGAGCGCGGCTTCACGCCTTTGATGCGTTCCGCCCAACAGGGCTTCACGCTACTCGAAATGCTCGTCGCGCTGGCGGTGTTCAGCCTGGCGGCGCTGGCGCTGGTGCGGTTGCAGGGGGTGACGCTGCGCACGGCGGCTGATCTGGACAGCAAGGCGCTAGGCCAGATCGTGGCGCGCAACCTGATGGTCGATGTGCAGAGCGATCCCGTGCCGCCCTCGGTCGGTGAGGCGGATGGCGAGGTTCAGAATGGCGGGCGGCGCTGGCACTGGAGCCGGACCGTCAAGCCGACCGACGACCAGCGCCTGTTGCAGGTCGACCTGACCGTCGATGGCCAGCCCGGCGCGTCGCCGGTGGTGCTGAGCTTTGTGCGGGTGGTGGAGTGATGGCTGCGCGCCTCAACCAACATCCGTTCGCTTCGAGCGAAGTCGAGAAACGGCCAGCACTGTGCCAGACGTTTCACGACACGCTCGAAACGAACGGATGTGAAGGTGAAAAGATCAAGCGTGACGGCGGCTTCACCCTTATCGAACTGCTCGTTGCCCTCATGATCTTTGCGATGCTGGCCAGTGCTGGCGTCCTGCTGCTGGGTAACAGCGTGTCGGCGCAGGCGCAGGTCAAGGCGCGGCTGGACGATATGGCGGCGGTGCAGCGGGCGGGCGGGGCGCTGGCGGGCGATCTGGGTCAGGCGGTGCCACGCATCACCCGTACCGAGAGCGGTACGCTGGCCCCGGCCTTCTGGGCGCATCACGACAGCGAGGATCAGCCGGTGATGCAATTTGTGCGCTGCGGCTGGGACAATCTGGGCGATCTGCCCCGGCCATCGCTGCAAAAGGTCGAATATTGGGTGCGGCAGGGACGGCTGGAGCGGCGGACCTATGCGCAGCTGGATGGCGCGGCGGGGGATGAGCCGGCAGCGTTGCTGGAGAATGTCGAGGCGGTCGCGCTGAAATTCCGCGATGCGGCGGGCAAATGGCGCGACGACTGGACTCCGACCCAGCCTGACCTGCTGCCCCGTGCGGTGGAGATGACGCTCACCCGCACTGGCGAGCCGCCCGTCACCCTGCGCTTTCTGGTCGCGCCCGGCCCGGTCGAAAAGCCGATCATCGAAGGCACCCCCGGTGCCTGATCCGCGCAAACCCAATGAACGGGGCGCGGCGCTGCTGACCGTGTTGCTGCTAGTCGCAGTCATGGCGGTCGTCGCCGCGACCGCGCTGGAGCGGGTGGCGCTGGCCACGCGGATGACCGGCAATGGCGGCGCGATCGATCAGGCGCGCGCCTATGCCGATGCCGGTACGGCGGTCGCGCGCTTGCGGATCGGCGATCTGGTCGCGGCCAATCCGGCGAAGATCACGCTGGCGGGCGGCTGGCTGGGCGCGCCGCAGAGCATCCCGGTTCCGGGCGGCACGGCGACGGCGCGGGTGAACGACGGTGGCAATTGCTTCAACCTCAATAGCGTCGTGAGCGGCGAGAGTGAGGCGAGCCTGAAGGTGCGGTCGATCGGCGTATCGCAATTTCAGGCGCTGCTGGTGGCCCTGGGCGTCGATGCGCGGCAGGCGCAGGGTGCTGCGGCGGGGCTGGCCGACTGGATCGACAGCGATGGCGATCCGCAGCCGGGCGGGGCGGAGGATGCGGCCTATGCGCAGATGCAGCGGCCCTATCGCGCGGCCAACCGCCTGATGATCGACGCCAGCGAATTGCGCGCGGTGAACGGCATCACGCCCGCCATCTATGCGACGGTGCGGCCATGGGTGTGCGCGTTGCCGGTCACGGATCTGTCGCCGATCAACATCAATACGTTGCTGCCCGATCAGGCGCCGCTCTTCGCGATGCTGTTGCCGGGGCAATTGAGCGTCGCGCAGGCGCGGCAATTGCTGGCGCAGCGGCCCGTGGACGGCTACGGCAGCACGGTGCAATTCTGGGCTTTGCCCTCGCTCGCCGGCCTTTCGCCGATGACCGAGGTGGCCGAGCAGGTCAAATTGACGACGGGGTTTTTCGGAGTGGACGTGGCAGTGACTGTCGGGGGAACGCAGCTGGTGGAGCGGTCGCTGATCGACGCGCGGGAAAGCCCGGCGGTGGTGGTGCGGCGCAGCTGGGGCGCAGGGGCATGAGCGCGCGCGATGCCCTGATCGTCTTTCTGCCCGAAGCGGCGGATGCGCCGCCGCACTGGATGCGGGTCGCGGATGGCGCGCTGGTGCAGTCGGGCGAGGGCGCGAACTGGCTGGCGGTTTGCGGTATAGCGGCTTTGCCCGATGCTGCGCGGGTGATGCTGGTGCCGCCGGCGGCTCTGGTGGCGCTGCACTGGACGCTGCATCCCGACTTGCCGGTGCGGCAGGCGCGGGCGGCGGCGCGGCTGGCGGCGCTGGCGGAGGGCATATTGCCTGCCGATCAGCTGTTTGCGGTGACCGATGCGCAGGATGACCCGGCGCAACCCCATATTGTGGCATTGGCAGCGCGCGGCGACATGCAGCATTGGCTGCTGTGGGCGCAGCATCATGGGCTGGACCCCGACATGATCGTGCCTGCGCCCCTGTTGCTGCCGGAGCCGGAGGCGGGTTTTTCGCGCGGCGTCATTGGCGGCATGACGGTGTTGCGGGGCGCGGACATGGCGCTGACCGGGGACATGGCCTTGCCCACGCTGATCGGCGACGCGCCGGTGACCGATGTGTCGCAAGGCGTGATCGAGGGACGGGCGATCGCCGCGCTGGATGCCCCGCCGATCGACCTGCGGCAGGGTGATTTCGCCAAGCGTGTGCGGCGGCAGGTCGATCAGCGTGCGCTGAAACGGGTGGCGTTGTGGAGCGGACTGATCCTGTTCGCCGCGCTGCTGATCGCACTGGTCGGCATCGTCAAAAGCCATCGCGAGGCCAGTCGGCTGGACGCAGACAGCCTGGCGCTGGCGCAGCAGGTCGTGCCCGGCGCAAGCGATGCGCGCCAAGCGCTTGGCGCGATGGAGCAGCAGTTGGCCGCGCGGGGCGCTGGCGGACGGGCCTTTACCGCCCCGGTGGCGGCGCTGATGGCAGCGATGCAGGATGCGCCCGGTGTCGCGCTCACCAGCCTGTCGCGCGACCCGGACGGGATGCTGCGGGCGACGCTGGCGGCGGCGAAGGCGGATGACATCAACATCGTGCTGCTCGCGCTTCAGGCAGCGGGCTTCACCATTACGGCGACACCCGCGCAGGAGCCGGGCGGGCGGACGCTGGCAGAGATTACGGTGCGGTCATGATGGAACGGATGCATGTCATTTGGGCGGAACGATCGCCCCGCGAACAAGTGATGCTGGGCGTGATGTTCGCGCTGCTGGCAGGCGTGATTCTCTGGTTCGGGGTGGCGATGCCGCTCGACCGGGCGCAGCGATCGGCGCGCGATACGCTGCTGGAGGCGACGGATCGCAACGCAGCGGTGCGCGCCGCCGTCCGGCAATTGAAGGCGCTGCCCCGTGCGGTGGAAACCGGCCCGGCCGCGCCGCTCGACCAGCTGGTCGGGCAGGGCGCAGGCGAAGCGGGCCTGACACTGGAACGCGCGCAGGCGCAGGGCGCGGACCGGATGGAGATTGCCATCGCCTCAATCCGGCCGGTCGCGCTCTTTTCCTGGATCGCGACGCTGGAGGCGCAGGGGGTGCGGGTCGATACGATGAGCGCGCGGCCTGCGCCGACCGCCGGCAGCCTCTCGGTGCAGGCGGTGCTGGTGCGGGGAGCGGGGCAATGATGGGCCTCACCCTCTCGCGCCGGATGCGGATTGCGTTGCTGGTGATCGTGCTGCTGGGCCTGCTCCTCTTTTTGCCGATGCGGGTTGCGCTGGGGCTGGCCGGGCTGGAGCGGCTGGGCGTGGCTGCGCGCGATGTACGCGGAACGGTGTGGAGCGGACGGATCGACCAGCTGATGCTGGGCGACATGCCAATGGGTAGCGTGCGCGCGGGGCTTTCTCCGCTGGCATTGCTGACAGGCCGGGCGCGGTTCGACATTGCCCGGACCAAGGGGCTGGCCGACGACATATCCGGTGCGCTGACCGTCGGGTTCGGGCGGATCGGGGTGGATGATGTGAGCGGCGCGGTGCCGCTGGGCCGCACCTTCGCACCGCTGCCGATCGCCAGCCTCCAGATGGAGGATGTGTCGGCCTATTTTACCGGCGACCGTTGCGGTCATGGCGAAGGGCGGGTGCGGGCGCGGATGGCCGGGCAGTTTCCGGGGCTGAACCTGTCGCAGGGCTTTTCGGGCGCGGTGGCGTGCGATGGTGACGCGCTGTCGCTGCCGCTCGCCAGCCAGTCGGGCATGGAAACGATCGCGCTGCGTATCTGGCGGTCGGGCCGCTATAGCGCGACCATGCGGGTCGAGACTGCCGATCCCACACTGGCATCATCGCTGGGGCAGGCGGGCTTTGCGACGGTCGGCAATGCGCAGGTGCTGAAGGTCGAAGGCACATTGTGACCCCCATATTGGCGGCGCTGCTGGGCGGGGTTGTCGGCGCGATTATCGGCAGTTTCCTCGCCACCCTGATCCTGCGCTGGCCGCAGGGGCGTGGGGTGACGCGGGGCCGGTCGGCCTGCGATGTCTGTGGCCGGACTTTGACCCCGCTCGATCTGATCCCCTTGCTCAGCGCCCTGGTGCAGCATGGCCGCTGCCGGACGTGCGGTGCGGCGATTGATCCGCTGCATGGGCGGGTCGAACTTAGCTGCGCGGTCATCGGTGCGCTGGCGATAGGCGCGATGCCGGATCTGGGCGGGATTGGCTGGGCTTTGCTCGGCTGGCTGCTGCTGACGCTGGCGGTGCTGGACTGGCGGCACTTTTGGCTGCCCGATGCGCTGACCCTACCGCTTGCCTTTCTGGGCCTGACACTGGGCCTGTGGGCGACCGATGTGGCGCTGGTCGACCGGATTATCGGCGCGGCGCTGGGCTATGGCAGCCTGCTGGCGATTGCGCTCGCCTATCGCGCGATGCGCGGGCGTGAGGGGCTGGGGCTGGGTGACGCGAAGCTGCTGGGGGCATTGGGCGCGTGGTTTGGCTGGCAGACCTTGCCCTTCATCCTGCTGATCGCGGCGCTGACGGGGCTGGGTGTCATGCTGGCGACGGGCCGCGCGAAAGAGGCGACGGCGCGGGTGCCGCTTGGCACATTTCTGGCGCTGGCGGCGGTGCCCGGCTGGTATCTTGCGCACTCACTGTTCTGACGACTGGCGCAAAGGAACGATAGAACATATAGTGAACATATGCGCGATTCGTCTCCTGTTCTTGCCCGGTTGAGGGAGAGCCTGCAACAGCTGGAGCCACGCCGCACGACTGCGCCCGCTGCGCTGTTCGCGCTGGGGCATGACGGGGTCGATGCGGCGCTGGGTGGCGGGCTGGCGCGTGGGCGGCTGCATGAACTGTTCGCCGATCAGGAGGATGCCAGCAGCGGCGCGGGCGTTGCTGCCCTGTTTAGCCTGCGCGCGGGGGAAGGGCGGCCTTTCCTGTGGCTGCGTACCGAAGCGATGCAGAAGCGGGTCGGGCAGCTGCACGCAACCGGGCTTGTCGAACTGGGCATCGACCCCGCCAATATGCTGCTGGTGCTGGCCCCCGATGATGCGGCTTTGCTCCACGCGGCGGCAGAGGCAGCGCGCTGTGCCGGGCTGGGCGCGGTGCTGGTGGAAAGCTGGGGACCGATGCGTGGGCTGGACCTGACCGCCAGCCGCCGCCTGATGCTGGCCGCTGAAGCGTCGGGCGTCACCCTGTTCCTGCTGCGAATCGCCGCCGATGCCGCGCCGAGCGCTGCCGATACACGCTGGCGGGTCAGTGCTTCGCCCTCGATCGCGCTGGAGGCGGACGCGCCGGGCGCATCCTTGTTTCAAATCGAATTGCTGCGTCGGCGCGCCGGTCCCCCGGCCGGTCCCTGGCGCATGGAGTGGGACCGTGACCGACTATGTTTCAGACGTCCCGATGGACGAAGCGTGGGAGGCGGAGAGCATGACGATCGCGACGTCGGCGCCCCGGCACCGCCGCTATCTCGCCCTGTTTTTCCCCTGGCTCCCGGCGGAGCGGTTGCGCCTGACCCGGCCCCATTTGTGCGCCGGGCAGGATGAACGGCCCCGCGCCTTTGTCGAGAAGGTCCGCGGCGCGCTGCGGCTGGCAGCGGTGGATGAGGCTGCGGCGGCGCTGGGCCTGTCGCCCGGCCTGTCAATGGCCGACGCCCGCGCGCGCGTGCCGGACCTCGACCTGTTCGACCATGTGCCGCATGAGGATCAGGACTGGCTGGAGCGGCTGGCTGATGGCTGCACCCGCTATACGCCCACCGTGGCGCTCGATCCGCCCGACGGGCTGATTCTCGATACCAGCGGTTGCGATCATCTCTTTGGCGGGGAGGCGGGGCTGGCGGCCGATCTGGAACGGCGGCTTGCGCGGCTGGGCGTGGCGGTGCGGCTGGCCTTTGCCGGGACGCCGGAGGGCGCGCGGGCGCTGGCCCGCTATGTCGCAGGGGCCGCCTGCGACGAGGATAGCGCAATCCGCCGCCTGCCCGTCGCGGCTCTGGAACTGGATGAAGAAGCGACGCTGGCACTGCGCCGCGCGGGACTGAAAACTATCGGCGATGTCGCGCGTCGCCCGATGTCGTCCATCGCCGCCCGTTTCGGGGCAGGCGCGGTGATGGCGATCCGCCGTATCGTGGGGGAGGCGGACAGCGCGCTGACCCCGCGCCGGGTCGTCCCGCGGCTGGGCGTCGAGCGGCGCTTTGCCGAACCGGTCGCGCGCACCGAAACCATGATGACGATCCTGGCTGAACTGGCGGGCGAAGCGGCAGAGTTGCTGGAACAAAGGGGCCATGGCGGACGCCGGTTCGAGGCGCTGTTTTTCCGCAGCGACGGGCTGGTGCGCCGCCTGACCGTGGAAACCGGCGCGCCGATGCGCGACGTGCCTGCGCTGATGCGCTTGATCCGGGAACGGATCGACAGCCTCAACGACCCGATCGACCCCGGTTTCGGTTTCGACCTGTTGCGCCTGAACGTCCCGCTGACCGAGCCGCTGGGTGCGTCGCAATTGCGGCTGGAGGGCGGCGCGACCGGCGAGGCGGCGGTGACGGCGCTGGTCGAGCGGCTCAGCACCCGGCTGGGGCGCAACCGGGTCCGCCGCTTTGGCGCGCGCGACAGCCATATGCCCGAACAGGCCGAATTCGCGCTGCCCGCGCTCGATGCGCCGCCGTCCGACCTGTGGGCAACGCCGCAATCGGGTGAGCCGCCGCTGCGCCCCATCCATCTGTTCGATCCGCCCCAGCCGATCGAGGTGCTGGGCGCCGAAGTCCCAGACGGCCCGCCCCGGCGCTTCCGCTGGCGGCGGGCACTGCACGAAGTCGCCCGGTTCGAGGGGCCGGAGCGGATCGCCGGGGAATGGTGGCGCAGGCGACCCGTCTCGATCGAACTGCCCCGGCCCGGCAGCGATCCGGGCGAGGTCGATATCCGCTATCTGCTGGGCGATGCGCCGGACCATATTCGCGACTATTACCGGGTGGAGGACCGGCGCGGCCGCCGGTTCTGGATCTTCCGCCTCGGCTTCTTCGAGCCGGACAAGCCGATGCCGCGCTGGTATCTGCACGGCCTGTTCGCATGAGCCGGGAACGTCAACCTGGTTCGTTCGACGCAGCGCTGCGGGCGCGGCGATCCGAGCCACCATCGCCCGCGCCGGACTTCGCCGAGCTGGTGGCTGCGACCAATTATAGTTTCCTGCGCGGCGCGTCGCACCCGGCGGATATGGTGGGGCAGGCGCTGGCGCTAGGCCATGCGGGCATCGGCATTGCCGATCGCAACACGGTGGCCGGGGTAGTGCGGGCGTGGAGCGCGCTTAAATCGGTGCGCAAGATGCTGGCCGAGGATGCCGAGGATCAGGGCATACGGGCCGGCGAAACCGCGCAGTCGGCCACAGAACGCCGCCATCTTGCGGCGCAGGCATTGCTGCTGGCGCAGGCTTTCCGTCTCGTCACCGGGGCGCGGCTCTGCTTTGCCGACGGGACGCCGGACATCATCGCCTACCCCATCAATCGCCATGGCTGGGGACGGCTGACCCGGCTGCTGAGCGTCGGCAATCTCAAGGAGACGGTGCAAAAGGGCGATTGCGACCTGCGCCTGTCCGACCTGATCGACCATGCGCAGGACATGGTCCTGATCGTCATGGCGGGGGAGGCGGACGAAGCGCTGCTGGTGAGGCTGGCGCAGGTCGTGCCGGGCGCGCTGTGGATCGGCGTCACCATGCCGCGCGCCGGGCCGGACCGCCGCCGCCTCGCCCGACTGGCGGCGATGGCGCAGCGGCTGGGGCTGCCTTTGCTCGCCACCTGCGATGCACTCTATGCGATGGCGCAGGATCGGCCGCTGCACGATGTCGTCACCTGCATCCGGCATGGCGTGACCCTGCGTCAGGCGGGGCGGCGGCTGGAGGCCAATGCCGAGCGGCATCTGAAACCCGCGCGTGAAATGGCGCGGCTGTTCCGCGACTGGCCGCAGGCGGTGGATGCGTGGCGCGACGTGCTGGACCGGATCGCGTTCGATCTGTCTGACCTCAAATATGAATATCCCCATGAACCGGTGCCGGAGGGGTGGGCGGCACAGGACTGGCTGGAACATGAAGTGTTGCGGCTGGCGGGCGAAGCCTATCCCGATGGCGTGCCGGACAAGGTCCATGCGATGCTGGCGACGGAGTTCGCGCTGATCCGCACGCGCAACTATGCCTATTATTTTCTGACCGTTTATGAAGCGGTGCAGTTCGCCCGCAGCCTCGATCCACCGATCCTGTGCCAGGGCCGCGGGTCGGCGGCCAATTCGGCGGTCTGCTATTATCTGGGCATCACCTCGGTCGATCCGACCAAGCATAATCTGCTCTTCTCCCGCTTCATTTCGGAGGATCGCGACGAGCCGCCCGACATCGACGTTGATTTCGAGCATGAACGGCGCGAGGAGGTGATCCAGCATATCTATGCCCGCTATGGCCGCGAACGCGCCGCCATCGCCGCGACCGTGATCCATTATCGCCCGCGCAGCACGGTGCGGGAGGTCGGCAAGGTGCTGGGCCTGTCGGAGGATGTGACCGCGCGGATCGGCAGCACCGTGTGGGGCAGCCATGCCAGCGGCATGGCGGAACGGCGCTTCCGCGACGCCGGGCTGGATGTGGGCAATCCGCTGATCATGCAGTTGAAAGAACTGGTCGATCGGCTGCTGACCTTCCCGCGCCATTTGTCGCAGCATGTCGGCGGTTTCGTGCTGACGCAGGACAGGCTGGATGAAACGGTGCCGATCCACCATGCCGCGATGGCGGATCGCACATTTCTGGAATGGGACAAGGATGATATCGACGCGCTTGGCCTGATGAAGGTGGATGTGCTGGCGCTGGGGATGCTCAGCTGCATCCGCAAGGGCTTTGCGCTGATGCGCGACCATGGCTTGGGCGATATGACGCTGGCGTCGGTGCCGGGGGAGGCCGCGCCGGTCTATGACATGCTGTGCCGGGGCGACAGTGTGGGCGTGTTCCAGGTGGAAAGCCGCGCCCAAATCAATATGCTGCCCCGCCTGCGCCCGCGCACCTTCTACGATCTGGCGGTGCAGGTGGCGATCGTGCGGCCTGGCCCGATCGAGGGCGACATGGTCCACCCCTATCTCGCCCGCCGGGCCGAGGCGCGCGATGGCAAGCCCAAAAGCTGGTCCTTTCCTTCGCCTTCACCGCCCTATCCCGCCGATGAGTTGCATGGCGTGCTGGGCCACACCTATGGCGTCCCCCTGTTTCAGGAACAGGCGATGAATCTGGCGATTACGGCGGCCGAATTTTCGCCCGCGCGCGCCAATCAATTACGCCGGGCGATGGCGACGTTCCGCAATGTCGGCACGATCGGCGAGTTTGAGGAGCAGATGGTCGGTGGCATGGTGCGGCGCGGCTATGAGCGCGCCTTTGCCCAGCGTTGTTATGACCAGATCAAGGGCTTTGGCAGCTATGGCTTTCCCGAAAGTCACGCCATTTCCTTTGCCCGGCTGGTCTATGTCTCGGCCTGGCTCAAATGCTATCAGCCCGCCGTGTTCGCCGCAGCGCTGCTCAATGCGCAGCCGATGGGTTTCTACGCCCCGGCGCAAATCGTGCGCGACGCGATCGAACATGGCGTCATGGTGCGCGGCATCGATGTCAATGCCAGCGGCTGGGACAATGGGCTGGAGCCGATTGCGGCGGACGATTCCGATGCGGGCAAGCATTGGACCCCGGCCAATCGCCGCTGGGGCGACATCGTGCCGCGCCACCGGCAGGACGGCGCGTTCGCGCTGCGGCTGGGCTTTCGCCAGATTGATGGGTTTCGCGAGGCATGGGGGGAGGCGATCGCGGCGGATCGCGTGGCGTCCGGTCCCTTCGCGTCGATCGAGGAATTGGGGCAACGGGTGCGGCTGTCCGCCCGCGCGCTGCATCTGCTGGCCGATGCCGACGCCTGCCGCTCGATCGGGCGGGCGCGGCGTGACGCGGCCTGGGACGTGCGGCGGATGCCAGCAGGCGAACTGCCGCTATTCGCCGCCGCCCGTGCGCGCGAACTGGGGGAGGAAAGCGATGCTGCCCTGCCGCCCATGCCCTTATCCGAGGCAGTGGCGGCGGATTATCAATTGACCCGCCTGTCGCTCAAAGAACATCCCATGACCTTCCTGCGCCCGGTTTTCGCGGCGGAAGGGCTGTTGACCAGCGAACAGATCAGCGGCGTGAAAAATGGCGCGCGGGCCAAAGTGGCAGGCGTGGTGCTGGTGCGGCAGCGACCCGGCAAGGGCAATGCGATCTTCGCCACGCTGGAGGATGAGACCGGCATCGTCAACATCCTGCTCTGGGCCAGGATGCTGGACCGCTATCGCCTGCCGGTCATGGCCGCACGGCTGATGGAGGCGCATGGCGTGGTGCAGCGGGTGCGGGAGGGGCCGGTCGATGTGCTGCACCTGATGGCGGATCGCATCGTGGATCGCACCGCCGAACTCGATCGCCTGTCGGAGGATCATGCCACACTGATCGAGGCGGGACCGGGCGAAGCAGGTGATGAGGGTAGGGCCGTTCACCCGGTCATGTCGCGCGTGCGCACCCATGGTCATCCGCGCAATGTGCGGATATTGCCCGGATCACGCGATTTTCATTAGCGATTTTTGTGAAGTGGTCGGGGAGACAGGATTCGAACCTGCGACATCCTGCTCCCAAAGCAGGCGCGCTACCAGACTGCGCTACTCCCCGACGCCTCGCGCCTTAGCGGCCTATCGCGCGTCCCGTCAATCGGCGATCAGTGAAAGAAGAGCCAAAGTAGCAGAATGATGGGGATCGGCACGCCGATCAGCCATAATAACAGACCCTTGCCCATGATATTTTCTCCTGTCGCGGTTCAGAATCAACCGATGGGCAGACGGAGAGGTTCCCGATCCCTTGGGCACAAACAAAAAGGGCGGGCCGTGGATACGGCCCGCCCTTCGGAAATCTCGCTAATGCGAAGATTACATCGCGTTCGCAGCGTTGTTCGCAGCGTTCGCGGCGTTGTCAGCAGCGTTCGTTGCATTTTCAGCAGCGTTCACGGCGTTTTCAACAACGTTTTCCACGACGGCGTTCGAAGCGTTCGCGGTTTCGTTGGCCGGCTTCTCACCGCAAGCGGCGAGGGCCATCAGGCTGGCCGAAGCGAAAACAGCAGCGATCTTCTTCATTGTGTACGGCTCCCATAGCATTATGCCGCGTCAGGCACGTTACGATGTGACCCTACGCGAGCGACCCGCATTAACGTGTGCGTTGCACAAATCAATGCTTTTCTGCGCCGGTGAAACGAAGGAATCACGCGACAGGGCGTTGTCTACTATAAAAGTTCAGTTAACGCCCAATGTTTCTGATGCATGGGCGATCAGGTTCAGCGTCACCGCCCAGGCGGCGACATTCTGTCGCAACTGTGCCGGATCGACCTTGTCCAGCGTATCGTCGGGCGTGTGATGCAGGTCGAAATAGCGGGTGCCATCCTGTTGCAGGTCGATCACCGGCACGCCTGCTTTGACCAGCGGCGCGATGTCGGCCCCGCCGCCCGCTTCCTGTTTGCTGGCCCCGATGCCCAGAGGCGCAAGGGCCGCTGCGATGCGGGTAGCGAGCGCCTCATGCCCCTGCGGCAGTTTGAAATCGACGCGCCAGACGCGATCGGCACCAAAGTCCGATTCGATCGCCAGCGCATGTTTCTCCGCGCCATGCGCCTTATAATAGGCGCGCGCACCGTCGCCGCCGACTTCTTCCGCGCCTGCCATCAGCACGCGAATGGTGCGGCGGGGCTGGCCGGCCTTCGCCACCTGCAACGCTGCAGCCGCCGCGATGCCGCAGCCGGTCGCATCGTCGATCGCGCCGGTGCCCTGGTCCCAACTGTCGAGATGGCAGGCTGCGACCACAACGCCAGCCGCCGGATCGCTACCGGGAATTTCGGCGATGACATTGCCCGATGGCTGATCTTTCAGCATTTTCGACGTCAGCGTCAGATGGAGCTTCACCGGCTGCCCGCGCGCTATCACCCGCGCCAGTTGCTCGGCATCGGGGACCGAAAGCGCGGCGGCGGGAATCGGCGTCACGCCATCGGCCCACATCTGCACCCCGGTATGGGGCAGGCGGTTATGATCGGTGCCGATCGAACGGATCAATATGGCGATCGCGCCCTTTTTCGACGCGATGCTGGGTCCCTGCCGCCGCGCTGCACCGAAATAGCCATAGGAAGAGCCGTCCTGCGTCGCTGCCATATCGTGGCTGACGAAGGCGATCTTGCCCTTCACGCTGGCGGCGGGCGCGGCTTCCAGATCGGCGATGGTCGGGAAATAGACGACGTCGCCCTCTATCCCCTTGTCCGGGGTGGATCCGCTATTGCCCAGCGCTGCCAGCACCAGATTTTGCGGGAAGGGGGAGAGGATTTTCGCCTCATCCCGACCGCGCACCCATACCGGCATGACATAAGGTTCGGCGCGCACATTGCTGAACCCCAGCGCCTTGAGCTTGGCCACTGCCCAGTCGCGCGCGCGCGCTTCCTGAGGCGTACCGGCGGGACGCGGGCCGACTTCGGTGGTCAGCCCTTCGGTAAAGTCCCATGCGACATCATCCTTGAGCGCCGCGTCGCGAATCGCGGCGCTGTCTGCCGGTGCGGCATGGGAGAGGACGGGGGTGAGGAGGCTGCCAAGGAGGAGGGCGGCAAGCGTGCCCGATCGGATTTTCTGCATGGGTAAGAGCGTAGCGAGCCATCGCCCATTTGCCAATGCGTCCCGCCTCCGCTAACTCCGCGCCAAATCCTCTTATCCTACCGTTGGAGCTGCCCGAACATGTCCGCCTCCTCGCAATATGCCTATGTCATGAAGAACATGACCAAGAGCTTCCCCGGCGCTGCCAAGCCGGTGCTGAGCAACATCAACCTGCAATTCTATCGTGGGTCCAAGATCGGCATTGTCGGCCCGAACGGCGCGGGTAAATCGACGCTGATCAAGATCATGGCCGGTATCGACACCGATTTTACCGGCGAAGCTTGGCCGGGCGAGAATATCACGGTCGGCTATCTGGCGCAGGAGCCGCAGCTCGACCCGACCAAGACCGTGCTGGAAAATGTCAAGGACGGCGCGCGCGAGACCGCGGACAAGATGGATCGCTTCAACGAGATCAGCAACATCATGGCCGATCCGCCGGAGGACGTCGATTTCGACGCGCTGATGGAGGAAATGGGGACGTTGCAGGAGCAGATCGACGCGGTCGATGGCTGGACGCTCGACAATCAGCTGGAAATCGCGATGGAAGCATTGCGTTGCCCGCCGTCCGACTGGTCGGTGGAAAATCTGTCGGGTGGTGAAAAGCGCCGCATCGCGCTGACCCGGTTGCTGATCCAGAAGCCCGACATCCTCCTGCTCGACGAACCCACCAACCATCTTGACGCGGAAAGCGTCACTTGGCTGGAAAATCATCTCAAGGAATATGCCGGATCGGTCCTGATGATCACCCATGACCGCTATTTCCTCGACAATGTCGTGGGCTGGATCCTCGAACTCGATCGCGGCAAATATTTCCCGTACGAAGGCAATTACTCCACCTATCTGGAGAAGAAGGCCAAGCGTCTGGAGCAGGAGGACCGCGAGGCGTCCGGCCGCCAGAAGGCGATCAATGACGAGCTGGAATGGATTCGGGCCGGGACCAAAGGCCGCCAGACCAAGTCCAAGGCGCGTATCAAGAAGTTTGAGGAACTGGTTGCTGGCCAGAATAACCGCTCACCCGGCAAGGCGCAGATCGTCATCCAGGTGCCAGAGCGGTTGGGCGGCAAGGTCATCGAGTTCAAGAACATCAGCAAGGCGTTCGGCGACAAGCTGCTGTTCGAGGATCTGTCCTTCCTGCTGCCACCGGGCGGCATTGTCGGCGTGATCGGCCCGAACGGCGCGGGTAAATCGACCCTGTTCAAGCTGATCACTGGCCAGGAAACACCCGATTCGGGCGAGATCGACATCGGCACGACCGTGCGCCTGGGCTTTGTCGACCAGAGCCGCGATCATCTGGATGACAGCAAGAATGTCTGGGAAGAAGTGTCCGACGGCCTCGATTATGTGAAGGTCAACGGCCATGATATGTCGACGCGGGCCTATGTCGGCGCCTTCAACTTCAAGGGGCAGGACCAGCAGAAGAATGTCGGCAAGCTGTCGGGCGGTGAACGCAACCGCGTCCATATCGCCAAGATGCTGAAAAAGGGCGGCAACGTGCTGCTGCTCGACGAACCGACCAACGATCTGGACGTCGAAACGCTGGGCGCGCTGGAAGAAGCGATCGAAAATTTCGCCGGCTGCGCCGTGGTCATCAGCCATGACCGCTTCTTCCTCGATCGCCTCGCCACCCATATCCTTGCCTTCGAAGGTGACAGCCATGTCGAATGGTTTGAGGGGAATTTCGAAGCCTATGAGGAAGATAAACGCCGCCGCCTGGGCGACGCGGCCGATCGTCCGACGCGGTTGGCCTACAAGAAGCTGACCCGCTGATATGCTGTTTCAGCCGGGCAGTTGCAAAAGTTGCAACTGCCCGGCTGTTTTTCGCACTTGCGATATTAGCGCTAATATTTGAAGAGAGCGGTGCCTTTCAGGCATCCTCTCCTAAACTTTACGGGCCGGTCCTTAACAGGATCGGCCTTTTTTTGGTTTAGCGCGACAGGGACGATGGACCTTCTCCGTTGAGGGAGAAGGATACGCAGCCTTACCGAACGCAGTGAGGTTAGGCGTAGTCGGATGAGGGTGCGCGCGCCATCGTTAGGGCAGAACACCCTCACCCAGCTACGACTAGGCAGCAAGCTGCCAAGTCTGCGCAGCCCTCTCCCTTGAGGGAGAGGGATATGGGGTACCCCTCAACATCAATTCACCCGTTTGATCCACACCTGTCCGCCTTCACGCGATTCGGTGATGAAGTTGGGGATGGCCTGCACCAGGTCGGACAGCCGCTTATAGCCATAGTTGCGCACGTCGAAGCTGGAACGGTTGCCCGCCAGCTGACCCACGGACCCCAGCCGCACAAAGCCGCGCTCGTCGCGTTTGACCGAATCATAGGCGTCGATCAGCAGCTTAATGACTTCCGCATCGACGGCTTTCTTGACGACCGGGGCGGGTGCTGGCGCGGGCGCAGACGCGGGAGGCGCAACTTTTGCTGGCGTGGCTTTTGCTTCGTCAGCTTTGGGCGCGCGCGCCGGGGCTGGCACCTTGCTGGCGATCGGTTCTTCGGCCGCTGCCAGCGCCACCACGTCGATGAAGCGGGTACAGGCGCGGCGGAAACCCTCCGGCGAATTCATCCGGCCAAAGCCATAGACCGGTATGCCCTGCTGCCGGATGCGCGTGACCAGCGGGGTGAAATCGCTGTCGCTCGACATCAGGCCAAAGCCGCTGACACGCCCGCTCGCCATCAGATCCATGGCGTCGATCGTCATCTTCATGTCGGTCGCGTTCTTGCCCTTGGTCAGGTCGAACTGCTGCTGCGGTTCGATCGCCTGCGCGATCGACAGCGCGGCCCAGGTCTTGAGCGTCGCCTTGCTCCAATTGCCATAGGCGCGGCGGATATTGACCGTACCCAGCTCCGCCAACACCGTCATCACCGGATCGAAATGGGCGGCCGACGCATTGTCGGCATCAATCAGCAGGGCGATATTGCCGCTCGGCCCGTCCAGTGACGTCATGCTATATCCTTTCAGGCAGGCGTGAAGATGCCGCTCTGCTCATCCATGACATGCAGTTGGCCGTCGGAAATGGCAAAGAAAGCGCCGATCAGTTTCAACGCGCCCTTGCGCTCTTTTGATCGAACGCAGGGGAAGCTGCGCAGGTTGGCCAGGCTCACCTTGACGCTTTCCTGCTCCATCGCCCGTTCGACGTCCCGGCTGCGATCGTCGCCATAACGGGCGATCACCGTTTCGCGCGCCGGGTCCAGCAGCTCGATCCAGCTATGGATGAAACCGCCTTCGCCGGGTTCTGCATCCTTCAGGTCATGACTGAGCGCCGCCTTGCAACCCCCGCATTTGCCATGACCCATGACGATGATTTCGCTGACTTTCAGCACCTGCACGGCAAATTCCAGCGCCGCCGATACGCCATGATGACCCGGCGTCGTCTCGAATGGTGGCACCAATGCAGCGACATTGCGGACGACGAAAATCTCGCCGGGATTGGTGTCGAAAATCTGCGCGGGATCGACCCGGCTGTCGGAACAGGCGATGATCATCACCCTGGGGCTTTGCCCTTCGCTCAGTTCGTCCCATCGCGCCCGCTGCTGGGTCCAGCCCGTTTGGCGGAAGCGGCGATAGCCTTCGATCATGTTAGAAAAATCAGCCATGCGCTGGTCTGTGCCGCACAATAAGGATGCTGGCAAGTATGGCCATATGGGGACTGGCAACTGGCGCGCTGGATCGCTATCTGGGGCGGATGAACGACATCGCCCCGATCCCCATGCCCGGTGACCCTGTCAAGCCGGAGCGCGCGCGCAAACCCGACTGGATTCGCGTCAAGGCACCGACCAGCCCGGCCTATCATGAAACGCGCAAGTTGATGCGCGACAAGGGGCTGAACACGGTATGCGAGGAAGCGGCCTGCCCCAATATCGGCGAATGCTGGACCAAGAAGCACGCCACGGTGATGATCCTGGGCGACGTCTGCACGCGGGCCTGCGCCTTTTGCAACGTCAAGACGGGGATGCCGCGCAAGGTTGACGTCAACGAGCCGCAAAATCTGGCCGATGCCTGCGCCGAAATGGGGCTGGAACATATCGTCATCACCTCGGTCGATCGCGACGATCTGCCCGATGGCGGCGCGTCGCAATTCGTCAAGGTGATCGAGGCACTGCGCCGCACGACGCCCAATACGACGATCGAAATCCTGACGCCCGACTTCCGCAACAAGCATGAACGCGCTGTCGAGATGATCGTTACGGCGCGCCCGGACGTCTATAATCATAATCTGGAGACGGTGCCTCGTCTCTACCCCACCATCCGCCCTGGCGCCCGCTATTATGCGTCGCTGCGGCTGCTCGAATCGGTCAAGCGACTGGACCCGTCCATCTTTACCAAATCCGGCATCATGCTGGGGCTGGGCGAGGAGCGGCTGGAAGTGCATCAGGTGATGGACGACATGCGGTCCGCCGACATCGACTTTCTGACCATGGGCCAATATCTCCAGCCCACCCCCAAGCACGCCAAGGTGATCGAGTTCGTCACCCCGGCCGCGTTCAACGCCTATGCCGCGATCGCGCGGGCCAAGGGCTTCCTGCAAGTGGCGTCCAGCCCGCTCACCCGGTCCAGCTATCATGCGGGCGCGGATTTCGCCGAAATGCGCGCCGCGCGTGAGGCGAAGCTGGCCAAGGCCGCCCGGTAAATCCATGCACCGGCATGAAGAGACCCGGCATCTGCCCTATAGCCCGACCCAGATGTTCGACCTGGTGGCCGATGTCGCGCGCTACCCCGAATTTTTGCCCTGGATCAGCGCGATCCGGGTGCGGTCGAACAGCGACACGGAAATGGTCGCCGACATGATCGTGGGGTTCAAGGGGATCAAGGAAAGCTTCACCTCCCGCGTCCACAAGCATCGGCCCGACCATGTCCGGGTCGATTATCTCGACGGCCCTTTGAAGCATCTGCACAATGAATGGCGCTTCCGCGACGATGGGCAGGGCGGGGTGCTGGTGGATTTCGAGGTCGAGTTCGCCTTCAAGAATCGCCTGTTCGAAATGCTGGCGGGCCAGATGTTCGACAAGGCGCTGCGCAAGATGATTGGCGCGTTCGAAACCCGCGCTGGGCAGCTTTATGCTCCGGGCGAATCGGGCAGCAGCAGTTCGAGCGCACAAAGCGCCGCCTGAAGCCGCACGCCGCCCCGGCCATCATTATCAAAATGCCGCATGTCCGCGACGATCTTGTCGGGGCTTGCCCCGCGTTCGGCGCGGGCGAACACAACGGTGCCGACCGGCTTCTGCTCGGTTCCGCCACCTGGCCCGGCGATCCCGGTGATCGCGACAGCGACATGGGCATGACTTTTGAGCAGCGCGCCCTGCGCCATGGCCCAGGCGGTGGCGATGGACACCGCGCCAAAGGTTTCCAGCACATCGTGCGAAACCTTCAGAAGTTCCGCCTTCATGTCGTTGGAATATGTAATAAATCCCGCTTCGAATACGTCGGATGAACCCGCGATTTCGGTGAGCGCGGCGGACACCAGCCCCCCGGTGCAGCTTTCGGCGACGGCAATGGTCCGCCCGGCGCGGCGGTTGGCGATGATGACCCGGTCGGCAAGTTCGACCAGGATGGTGGGGAGGATGCTGTCTGGCATCGGATCAGGATAGCGCGGGAAGGGAGAGGGTGGCAACCGCTTGCGCTGCAATACCTTCGCGTCGCCCGGCAAAGCCCAGCCGCTCGGTCGTGGTCGCCTTCACGCTGACCCGCTCGACCGATACGCTCAATATCTCGGCGATCCGCGCCCGCATGGCGTCGCGATGCGGGCCGATCTTGGGCGCTTCGCAGATGATGGTCAGGTCGACATGGTCGATCGTCCCGCCCCGCGCCATAACCCGGTCGCCCGCATAGGCCAGAAAGCGGTCGGACGACGCCCCGCGCCATTGCGCGTCGAACGGCGGGAAATGGCTGCCAATGTCGCCCTCCGCCAGCGCGCCCAGCAGCGCATCGACGATGGCGTGCAGCGCCACGTCCGCATCGCTATGCCCGGCGAGGCCACGATCATGGGGGACGAGCACGCCGCCCAGCCATAATTCCTCATCCGGGGCGAGGCGGTGGACGTCATAGCCCATGCCGACGCGCACCGTGCGGGCGCTCGCCAGCCTGGCCTCGGCGCGGGCAAAATCCTGTGGGTAGGTCAATTTTTCCAGCCTCTCATCGCCTGCGACAAGTGTGACGTCATGGCCCCAGCTTTTCAAAATCTGCGCATCATCCGTGGCTTCGCGGCCCTCGTCCCAGCCGCGGTGCGCCGCCAGGATCGTGTCGAAGCGGAAGGCCTGCGGCGTCTGCACCCGGAACAGCCCGTCGCGCGCCACGCCTTCGCCCATCGCCCCGTCCGCACCGCGCACCAGCGTGTCGGCGACCGGCAGCACCGGGATCGCCCCCTGCGCGCCGTCCAGTGCTGTCAGCAACCGATCGACAACGGCACCCGGCAAGAAGGGCCGCGCGGCATCATGGATCAACACCCTGTCCGCGCCGCCCGCTGCCGTGATCGCCTCCAGCCCCGCGCGCACCGATCCGCGCCGACTGTCCGCGCCCTGCGTCATCCCGGCAATCGCGCGATCTCCCAGCAGCGCGCGCACCTGCGCCTCCTGCCCGGCACCGATGACCAGATGGATCGCGTCAATGCCCTGATGCGCTGCCAGAGCGTCCATTGCATGGACGATCACCGCCTTGCCGCCAACGGTGTGGAACTGCTTGGGAATGTCGCCGCCCGCGCGGCTGCCGGTGCCAGCGGCGACCAGCAGGGCTACGGTCTTGTGCCTGTTGTCAGTCATGGCGCGGGGCATAGACCGTCATGCCGCGGCCTGCCAGACCGGTAGTGGCACAGTTTGAATTTTAGCAGATGGTCTGTCGCCTCCGACCTTCACTTTCTATATTCTCGGCGAAAGCATGGAGGTGAATATGCGCGGAAATTATCTAGGTGTTCATTACGATCCCCATCATGTGGCGAGTTCACACGGTGCGGCGTGGGTAGTCCCAATTGCGGTTCATCGCTTACCCAACGGGAACCCCCACCTCTCTCATGATTGTGGGAGCGCCACTGAATTGGAATATGTTTTGAAAGGCATAGAGGCAGATATTGCGCGGATACGTAGGAATATGAAGAAAATGTTTGACGACGGGCTGGCCGCAAGGAGGGCGCAGTGCGATGCCTAAAGGATCACGCAGAAAAAGGTGCCGAACAGATGCGATCGGGCTTGCCGTTTAAGACAGCTCCGCCAGACCCCTTCGCTTGCCCCGCGGGCCAATAACGGCTATGGGCTGCCTGTTTTTTAGGCAGTATCGTTCGAGTATCATGCGCAGGCTTTCCCCCATTTCCATCGGTCCGCTGACGATCGACATGCCCGTCGTGCTGGCGCCGATGACCGGCGTGACCGACATGCCGTTCCGCACGCTGGTGCGCCGCTATGGCTGCGGCCTCAACGTGACCGAGATGATCGCGACCGCCGCGATGATCCGCGAGACGCGCCAGTCGCTGCAAAAGGCCGCCTGGCATCCGTTGGAGGAACCGGTGTCGATGCAGCTGGCAGGCTGCTCACCTGCCGAAATGGCCGATGCGGCGAAGCTGAATGCGGATCGCGGCGCGGCGATCATCGACATCAATATGGGCTGTCCGGTCAAGAAGGTGGTCAATGGCGACGCAGGCAGCGCGCTGATGCGCGACCTGCCGCTGGCCGCTGCCCTCATCAAGGCGACGGTCGAGGCGGTGGATGTGCCTGTCACTGTCAAGATGCGGATGGGTTGGGACCATAGTAGCCTCAATGCGCCCGAACTGGCGCATATTGCCGAGGATCTAGGCGCGAAGCTGATCACCGTTCATGGCCGCACCCGGTGCCAGATGTATAAGGGGTCGGCAGACTGGGGCTTCATCCGCTCGGTCAAGGATGCGGTCAAGCTGCCGGTGATCGCCAATGGCGACATCTGTTCGATCGAGGATGCCGATATGGCGTTGGAACAGAGCGGCGCGGACGGGGTGATGATCGGGCGCGGTGCCTATGGCCGTCCCTGGCTGATCAGCCAGGTCATGGCCTGGCTGGACCGGGGCGAGCGCGTGCCGGACCCGTCGCTGGAAGAACAATATAACGTAATTATAGAGCATTATAAGGCGATGCTCGATCATTATGATAATTATACCGGGGTCAACATGGCCCGCAAGCATATCGGCTGGTATACCAAGGGCCTGACCGGATCGGCCGAGTTCCGTCATGCAGTCAATCAGGAGCCGGATGCGGACAAGGTGCTGGATATGCTCGCCCGCTTCTACGAACCGCTGATTGCGGGCGAGGTGGAGCCGGTGGACGCGCGCCAGGCGGCATGAGCGGCACGCTGCCGCTGGTGCCGCCGCTACGGATGCAGCAGGACGGGCCATCGCTGGCCGAACAGATGACCGCGCTGCCGGTGGCGACTTTGGTGGTCCGGCCTGACAACAGCATTGCCGAAGCCAATGTCCGGGCCGAAACCCTGCTCAACATGGCCCGGTCCGCCATCGTCGGCAGCGACGTCGCGCGCACCATCCGCATCGCGGAGGCCGGCGCGCGCTTCGATATCTGGCACAGCCAGAAGCCGATCGCGGCTTATGATATCAAGGTCCATGCCGGGCGCACCGCCGAAATGGAGGTCGACCTGATGATTGCGCCGATCGTCGATCATGATGGCTGGCGGGTCGTGTCGCTCCATGCGCAAAGCCAGGCGCGCAAGATCGGTCATCGCGGCACATCGGGCGGCGCGCGCTCCGCCATGGGCGCGGCGGCGATATTGGCGCATGAGATCAAGAATCCGCTGTCGGGCATACGCGGCGCAGCGCAATTGCTGGAAGGCGGGCAGGGCGGGCGCGACGCCGCGCTGACCCAGCTGATCTGCAACGAGGTTGATCGCATCGCGGCACTGATCGACCGGATGCAGGATTTCACCACCGACCGGACGCTGGAATGCAACCCCGGCAACATCTATCCGCTGATCGACCGAGCAGCCGATATTGCCGCCGCCGGTTTTGCCAGGCATGTCCGTATTATAAAGCGTTACGATCCGTCCTTGCCATTTGCCGTCATCAATGACGATGCGCTGGTGCAGGTGATGATCAACCTGCTGAAGAACGCGGCGGAAGCGCTGGAGCATGTCGCCAAGCCGCGCATTCGCGTCGAAACCGCGTTTCGCCATGGCGTGTCGGTCATGGTCGGCGGTGGCAAGGGCAGCGCGGTGCTGCCGATCGAAATCGTCGTGGTCGATAACGGGCCGGGCGTGCCGGAACATATTCTGGACCATCTCTTCAACCCCTTCATCACCGGCAAGCGCGACGGGCAGGGGCTGGGGCTGGCGCTGGTGGACAAGCTGGTCCGCGACATGAACGGATTTGTTCAATATGCGCGCGATGCGGAGGCTGGCGAATCCACCTTCCGCATATTGCTGCCGATGGGGATGGGTTGATGGCCGCGACAGGAACCGTGCTGGTGGTCGATGATGATCCCGCCATCTGCGTGGTGGTGGGCGAAGCGCTGCGGCGTCAGGGGCATAAGGTCAAGACCGCCGGGTCGATCCGCGAGCGCGCCGCGCTGATGGACAGTTTCACCCCCGATGTGCTGATCACCGACGTCATGCTGCCCGATGGCGACGGGCTGGACGGGGTGGCCGACATCATCGCCGCCCGCCCGACGCTGAGCGTCATCATATTGTCGGCGCAGAACACGCTGAACACCGCGATCCGCGCGACCGAAAAGGGCGCATTTGAATATCTGCCCAAGCCATTCGACCTCAATGAATTGACTCGCGCCGTGTCCGATGCGCTCGGCACCCGGCATGAAGCTGACGGGGAAACGGATGGGGGCGGGCTGCCCCATGACGGGCTGCCGCTGGTCGGGCGATCGCCCGCGATGCAGGAAGTCTATCGCACCATCGCCCGCGTGCTGTCCAACGACCTGTCGATCCTGGTTCTGGGCGAATCCGGCACGGGCAAGGAACTGGTGGCCGAAGCGATTCACAGCCTGGGCCAGCGCCGCACCAAGCCTTTCGTTGCGATCAACATGGCCGCGATTCCGCGCGAACTGATCGAGGCAGAACTGTTCGGTTATGAAAAGGGCGCCTTCACCGGCGCCCACGCCCGCACTGCGGGTAAATTCGAGCAGGCGCAGGGCGGCACGCTGTTCCTCGACGAAATTGGCGACATGCCGATGGAGGCGCAGACCCGGCTGCTACGCGTGCTGCAATCGGGTGAAGTCACCACCGTGGGCGGCTCCAAACCTGTTCGGGTCAATGTCCGCATCATCGCCGCAACCAACAAGCATCTGCCCCAACTGATCGAGGAAAACCGGTTCCGGCAGGATCTCTATTATCGCCTGAATGTCGTGCCGATTGCCCTGCCCGCGCTGCGCGAACGGCGGGAGGATGTGATCCTGCTGGCCCGCCATTTTCTGGAACGCGCCGCGCAGGAGGGGCTGCCGCGCAAGACGCTGGCCGACGATGCGACCCAGTTGCTGATGGTCTATCACTGGCCAGGCAATGTCCGCGAATTGCAGAATATGATGCAGCGCCTGGCCGTGCTGAGCCGCGAAAATGTCATCACCGGCGAAATCCTGCGCAACATGCTGCCGATGGATGCTGTCCCGGCCGACTATGCCGCACCCGCCGATCATCTGGCCCATGCCGTGCGCGACTGGGCAAAGCGGCAACTGGGCGTTGGCATCGGCCAGCCCAATCGCAATCTGCATGACGATCTGCTGGCGGTCATCGAGCCGATCCTATTGCAGGAGGTGCTGGCCACCGTCGATGGTAACCAGATCCGTGCCGCCGGGCTGCTGGGGATCAACCGCAATACGCTGCGCAAGAAATTGACCGATTACGGGCTGGACCCCCTGCAATTGCGTCTGACCGATTGATTGAGATCAGCGCTACGCGGGACGAACCGACGATCTGCATCGACCAGTAACAGCAGATGCGACAAATACTGTGTTTGATCGGGCACGGGGTTGTTGTAACAAAGCCACTATGAGCGGCGCGACTACAGTTTCCCGGCGGGTGCCGGCATGGCGGAAGCACCTGCCGCCCTTCCTGCGCCGGCGGCGTTTGGCTGCACTGGTCGAAGCGGTGACGCTTGGGCTGTTCGTGGGCATGGCGGTGCTGACCTACCGGCTCGTATCCAGTAGTGGCCAATCCTACGCGCTGCTGACCCCGCCGATCGTCGCGCTGCTGCTGGTTGCGAATCTTGTACCAGCCATCGCGTTGCTGGTGCTGTTGGGGCGGCGGGTCGCCAAGCGCCGCGCAGCCGCGTCGGCCATTGGTAGCGACGGTCAATTGCATGTCCGGCTGGTCGCGATCTTCTCGATCGTCGCCAGCGTCCCCATGCTGCTGGTCGTCATCTTTGCGTCCCTGCTGTTTCAATATGGCGTGCAATTCTGGTTCTCCGACAGCGCGCGCGGGATGCTCCAAAATGCCAGCGATCTGGCGCGCGGCTATTATGAGCAGAATCTGCGCGAAGTCGGCGACGAGACGGTGACCATGGCCAGCGATCTGCGCGACTATCTGGCCCAGTCGAAGGTCAACAGCCCGCGCTTTGCCGAAGGCTTCATCTATCAGGTCGTGACCCGCAAGCTTAACCGATCCGCCATCATTGAAGTCGGCAAGGACGGCGTCGCGCGCACCGCCGCCACGGTCGACCCGGAAAACCGCCCCGCCGCGCAAATGCTGACCGCCGCTGTGGTCAAGCGCTTGAACGCGGGCGAGAATGTCGTCGTTCAGGCCAAGCCGCAGCAGATCGAGGCGGTGACTTTGCTCTATCCGGGGTCGAAAATCTACCTCTATGCTACTCGCGATTCGGGGTCATGGGCGTTCAGCAATGTCGAGCGCGCGCAGAAGGTGATCGCCGATTATGATGTGTTTTCGGCGCAATCGCGGGCGTTGCAACTGCGCTTCAACGTCGCCCTGTTCGTCGGATCGCTGCTGCTGGTCGGCATTGCCGTCTATATTGCGCTGGCCGTTGCCGACTGGATGGTCCGCCCGGTCAATGAACTGGTGACGGCGGCGCGGCGGATCACCGCGGGCGACCTGTCCGCGCGCGTCACCAGTCCGCTGGCTCGTGACGAGATCGGCACGCTCGCCTCCGCCTTCAACCGCATGACCCAAAGGCTGGAGGCGCAGACCGGCGCGCTGGTCGCCGCCAACAGCCAGCTGGACGAACGCCGCGCCTTTATCGAGGCGATTCTGTCGGGCGTGACCGCTGGCGTGCTGTCGGTCGATCGGAAGGGCGTGATCCAGCTGCTTAACCGCTCTGCCGCCGCCATTTTGGTGGAGGAGGGCGACGATCCGGTCGGCTGCCTGCTGACCGACGTATCGACCGAACTGGCGGATCTGATCGCATCGGATGAAAGCGCGGGTATCGTGCAGATCCGCGCCCATGGCGACCTGCGCACGCTGGCGGTCAAGGTGTCGGACGATGCGTCGGGCCATATCCTGACCTTCGATGATATTACCCAGCAACTCTCCGACCAGCGCCGCGCCGCCTGGTCCGACGTCGCCCGCCGGATCGCGCATGAGATCAAGAACCCGCTGACCCCGATCCAGCTGGCCGCCGAGCGGCTCCAGCGCCGCTATGCCGACGAAATCACCAGCGACCGGCCGACCTTCACCCGGCTGACCGGCACGATCGTGCGGCAGGTGGGCGATCTGCGGCGGATCGTCGATGAATTCTCCTCCTTCGCGCGGATGCCAAAGCCCGTGTTCCGGCGTGAGACGGTGGGCGACATCGCCCGCCACGCGCTGTTCCTGCACGAGGTTGCGCATCCCGATATCCGCTTCGATTATCAGGCTGACACGCCCGATCTGGAACTGGTCTGCGACCGGCGGCAATTGGGGCAGGCTTTGACGAATATCGTCAAAAATGCGGTCGAAGCCATTGAACCCAAGCCGGAACCGGCAGAGGGCGAAACGCGCGGCCATGTGTCCATGCGGGTCGCACAGATGGGCGACGACCTAGTCATCACGGTGCGCGATGATGGCATCGGCCTGCCCCCGGAACGCGACCGCATCTTGGAACCTTACATGACCACGCGGACCAAGGGGACGGGTCTGGGCCTCGCCATCGTCAAGAAGATTGTCGAGGAACATCTGGGGGAAATTCGCTTCGATGACGCGCAGGGTGGCGGCGCATCGGTAACATTGCGTTTTGCTGCGGCGGCGCTGGAAAAATTGGAAGAAGGGCAGGTTATTGCCATGCCCAAAGGAAAAGTGACGGCCAATGGCGCTTGATATTCTGATAGTCGACGATGAAGAGGATATTCGCGATCTGGTCGCGGGTGTGCTGGAAGATGAGGGCTTCACGACCCGCACGGCCGCCAATAGCGACAGCGCGATCGAGGCGCTGGATTCGCGCCGTCCTTCGCTCGTCCTGCTCGACGTATGGTTGCAGGGATCGCGTATGGATGGCCTGGAGCTGCTGGACGAGATCAAGCGGCGCGACCCGACGATTCCCGTCCTGATGATCTCTGGCCATGGCAATATCGACACTGCCGTCGCCGCAATCCGCAAGGGGGCCGCCGACTTCATCGAAAAGCCGTTCGAGGCCGACCGGCTGATCCACCTCGTCTCCCGCGCGACCGAGACGGAGCGGTTGCGGCGCGAAAATCAGGTGCTGCGCGCCCGGTTCGGGCAGGATGATGAACTGACCGGCACATCCGCGGCGGTCAATGGCGTGCGCGCCACAATCAAGAAGGTTGCCGGCACTGGCAGCCGCGTCCTTATTTCCGGCCCGGCGGGCGTGGGCAAGGAAGTCGCCGCGCGGATGCTGCACAGCTGGAGCGGGCGCGCCGATTCCCCCTTCATCATCGTCGCCGCTGCCCGCATGGACCCCGATCGTGTCGAGGAGGAACTGTTCGGTCTGGAGGACCAAAGCGGCCTCGTCCGCCCCGGCTATCTGGAACAGGCGCATGGCGGCACCCTCTATATCGACGAAGTCGCCGACATGCCGATCACGACGCAGGGCAAGATATTGCGCGTCCTGACCGACCAGAGCTTCACCCGCGTCGGCGGCCAGCGTCAGGTGAAGGTCGATGTCCGCGTCATCTCCTCGACTGCGCGCGACCTGTCGACCGAGATCGAGGAACGGCGTTTCCGAGAGGATCTCTTCTATCGCCTCAACGTCGTGCCGCTGGTCATCCCGCCTTTGTCCGAGCGACGCGACGATATTCCGCCGCTTGTCGAACATTATCTTGCCCGTTTCGCGGCCGAACGCCGCGTGCCGCCGCCCGATATGGCGAGTGACGCCATGGCGGCGCTGCAAGCCAATGAATGGCCCGGCAATGTCCGGCAACTGCGCAATGTCATCGAACGCACGATGATATTGGCGCCAGGGGATCGCATCGGCCGGATCGAACTGGATATGCTGCCCGCTGAACTGACCAGCAGCGGCGGCGGCGAAGGCATGGGCCAGTCCGCGATCATGGGCGCGCCGCTGCGGGAGGCGCGGGAGAGTTTCGAGCGGGAATATCTGCGCATCCAGATCCGCCGTTTTTCCGGCAATATTTCGCGCACGGCGACCTTTATCGGCATGGAACGATCGGCGCTGCACCGCAAACTCAAGCTGTTGGGGATCACCGACGGCAAGGAATAGGATGACGATCAGAGGCGTTTCATTCCCCATGGACGCCCCTTCGCAATTGCGATACGATTATCCCTGCCCCCGACAAGCGGGGGCAGGCAAGACACCCTGCCCAGGGGTGCAAGAGCGGGTAACGTCCCGCCAAGAATAAAGGACCGGCAGAGACCATGGCCGATAAAGTGAACAATCTTCAGGACATTTTCCTGAACAGCCTGCGCAAGAGCAAGACCCCGGTGACCATGTTCCTGGTCAAGGGCGTGAAGCTGCAAGGCATCATCACCTGGTTCGACAATTTTTCCGTGCTGCTGCGCCGCGATGGCCAGTCACAGCTGGTGTATAAGCACGCCATCTCCACCGTGATGCCCGCCCAGTCGATGGACCTGACCGACCTGCGCAAGGCCAGCGACGGCAATGGCAAGGCCAAGCTGTTGCAGGAAATCTTCCTGACCGCCGTCCGCAAATCGGGCAGTCCGGTGACGATGTTTCTGGTCAATGGCGTGATGCTTCAGGGCGAAATCGCCGCCTTCGACCTGTTCTGCATGTTGCTGGAACGCGACGGCATGGTTCAGCTGGTCTATAAGCACGCCATTTCCACGGTCCAGCCGCTCCATTCGCTCGACCTGTCGGGCGAGAATGAACAGGACGACTGATCCTGCCCGGAGCGTATTTCCGCCTCCTTTGAATTGAGCGTTTGGAAAGGCCGTATCGAGGCGTCATACAGTCTGTATGATCGTTCGATGCGGCCTTTCGGCTTTGCGCAACAGGGTTAGGGCAAAGGCATGAGCCTCGATCTTCCAGCCGTCATTGCCGACATCACCGCCACCATGGCGTCGATGGAGGATCGCGGGCAGGTCGCGACCTATATCCCCGAACTCGCCACGATCGACCCGGCGCAATTCGGCATCGCCATTGTCACGGCCGATGGCCGGGTACTGACCGGGGGCGATGCTGACACCGGTTTTTCGATCCAGTCCGTGTCCAAGGTGTTTGCGCTCACCCTGGCGCTCGGCAAGGTCGGCGACCAGTTGTGGGACCGGGTCGGGCGCGAGCCGTCGGGCAATGCCTTCAATTCGATCACCCAGCTGGAACATGAGCAGGGTATCCCGCGCAATCCATTCATCAATGCCGGTGCGATCGTCGTCGCCGACGTCAATCTGGGCGGTCACGAACCGCGCGTGGCGATTGGCGAGATGCTGCGCTTTGTCCGTTACCTGGCTGGCGATGACAGCATCACCATCAACGAAGCGGTGGCCGCGTCGGAAACCGCTACGGGCTTTCGCAACATGGCGCTCGCCAACTATATGCGCGCCTTCAACAATGTGCGGCATCCCGCCGAACTGGTGCTGGGCAGCTATTTCCACCAATGCGCGATCGAGATGAGCTGTCGGCAACTGGCGCTGGCTGGGCGCTATCTGATGCTCGACGGACGGCATCCGGGCGGGGGACGCGTAATCTCTCCGCGCAGGGCGCGCCGCATCAACGCGCTGATGCTCACCTGCGGCCATTATGACGCATCGGGCGACTTCGCCTTCCGCGTCGGCATTCCCGGCAAGTCGGGCGTGGGCGGGGGAATATTGGCGATTGTGCCGGGCCGCGCTGCCATCGCGGTCTGGTCGCCGGGCCTGAACGCCAGCGGCAATAGCTGCCTAGGCACGCTGGCGCTGGAGGAACTGGCCCGCCGTACCGGCTGGTCGGTGTTCAGCCCGCCGGATGAGGGCGACTGAAGCAGAGTATCGGATAAGTCTGGAGCCTTTCCTGCGGGCGGCTGCATCGCCGCGCTGGCAGGAAAATCTGGCTCCCCGAGTAGGATTCGAACCTACGGCCATTCGATTAACAGTCGAATGCTCTACCGCTGAGCTATCGGGGAGCAGCCCGACTTCCGCCGGGCAGGCCGCGCCTATAGCAGCGGCTTTTAAGAATTGGCAAGCGCTAATCTGATGATTTTTTTGGCTCCCCGTCAGGCCGGGCTTTGGTCCCGTTCAAGCCCCCGTTCAGGCGATGAATTGTTCGGCCGCGATGCGGTCGTCCAGCGTATGTTCGGGGTCGAACAACAAGGTCAGCGGGGTCGTGCGGTCGATCTTGATTTCCACCTGGGCGACGTCGCGCACTTCGCGCTGGTCGGCCACGGCGCTGACCGGGCGCTTGACCGGATCGAGCGCGGTGAAGCGGATGATGGTGTTTTCCGGCAGGATCGCGCCGCGCCAGCGACGGGGGCGGAACGGGCTGATCGGGGTCAGCGCGACCAGCGCCGATCCCAGCGGCAATATGGGACCATGGGCCGACAGATTATAGGCGGTAGATCCCGCCGGCGTCGCCACCAGCACGCCGTCGCACACCAGTTCGGGCAGGACTACGCGGCCATTGACCTGCACCTCCAGCTTGGCGGTCTGGCGGGTTTCGCGCAGCAGCGACACTTCGTTGATGGCGGGGATGGAGAAACGCTCGCCATCGACCGTATCGACGATCATGCGCAGCGGATTGACCTTGAACATCTTGGCCGCTTCCAGCCGCTGTTCCAGCCGCTCCAGCCGCCATTCGTTCATCAGGAAGCCGACCGTACCCAGGTTCATGCCGAACACCGGGACGATCCGCCGTGCTTCCAGCATTGAATGGAGCGTCTGGAGCATATAGCCGTCGCCGCCCAGCGCGATGATCATTTCGGCCTGATCGACCGGCACGAAGTCATAGGTGGCGCGCAACCGTTCCTCGGCGGCCTTGGCTGCCTGGGTAGGGGACACGACCAGCGCGCGCCGAATCTCGCCGCTCATCCGCCGGTGACGCTCATATGACGACGGGTTGCAGGCGCGGTTTCACCGGCACCGATGCGGAAGTCATGCCGCGCGGGCTTCAAGCGCAGGGCGCGGTCGATCAGCGGCTCGACCGCGGGCAATCCGCCTTCGCGCAGCGCGGCTTTGAAATCGACATGATCCTCATGGCCCAGGCACATGAAAATCTTGCCCTCGCACGTCATGCGGATGCGGTTGCAATCGGCGCAGAAATTATTGGTGAGCGGGGTGATGAGGCCGAGCCGGGCGGTCATGCCCGCAACGCCGTGATAGCGTGCGGGGCCACCGGTGCGGTCGGGCAGGGGGGTGATGGCGTGATGCGCGCGAATGTCGTCCGCCACCTGGCTCAACGGCAGATAATGGTCGGTCCGGTCCTCGCCCGTTTCGCCCAAGGGCATCGTCTCGATCAGTGTCAGGTCCAGGCCTTCAGCGTCGCACCAGCGCAGCATCGGCAGGATTTCATCGTCATTGATCCCTTTCAGCGCCACCATGTTGATCTTGATTGCCAGCCCCGCCGCTTGCGCAGCTTTCAGCCCGCCGAACACCGCCTGTATGTCGCCGCCACGGGTGATATGGGCAAAGCGTACCGGGTCCAGGCTGTCGAGGCTCACGTTGATCCGGCGCACGCCCGCATCGGCCAGCATGTCCGCATGATTGGTCAAACGGGTGCCGTTGGTCGTCAGCGTCAGTTCGCCCAGCCCATTGCCCAGATGCCGCCCGATCCGGCACACGAGATCGCCAATGTCGCGGCGCACGAGTGGTTCGCCGCCGGTCAGGCGTATCTTGTTGATGCCGCGCGCCACGAACAGGTCGGCCAGCAGCGCGATCTCCTCCAGCGTCAGCACCTGATTTTTTGGCAGGAACTGCATCTTTTCCGCCATGCAATAGCGGCAGCGCAGGTCGCAGCGGTCGGTGACGGATATGCGCAAATAGCTGATCCGGCGGCCAAGGCCGTCGGTCATTTGTGTGCGTGAGGGTTCCGCCATGGCCATGTCCCATAGCTAGGGGATGGACCTGCCCCGCGCAAGCACCCCGGTTGCGGGATACGCAAGACGTCGGTAACCCGTTGATGCTAAGGCGGCAGGATGCGCGCGCCCAGGGGACCATATCAGTGATCGCGGATCAGGCCGCAGACGGACAGCGCAGCCTCTTCATCCTGTCGCCCGGCGACCGGGATGGGCTGTGCCATGCCGCGCAGGCGGCTGGCTGGCGCGCGATCGGCGCGCGCCGCGCGCGGGAAGCCCCGCAGCGATATCTGCGCAGCGAGGCGCAGGTCGCGCTGGTCGATATGCGCGCAGGTGGCGGGGAAGCGAAGCTGCTGGCCCCGCTGGTGCCGGCGATGGAGGCAGGCGGCGGCGCGCTGATCGTGCTGGTGGATCAGGCGGACGAAGCGATGATCCCCGATTTGCTGGATGCCGGGGCGACCCATTTTCTGACCGCCCCCTATAGCGAGGCATCGCTGCGCGCGGCGCTGGCGTCGGCGCAGCGGCTGGTGGAGCGATTGGGCGGCGGCGCATCGTACAGCCAGCGCGCCCAGCGAATCCGGCGGGGCGATGCGCTCTACTGGGAATTGGGGCGCAGCGATTCGCTGCTGCGGCTGAGCGAAAGTCTCGCCCGTCATCTCGATCTGCCGATGGCGCGGGTTCATCCTGCGGCGCTGATCCGCCGCTTGCCACGGGCGGAACGACGCGCGGTGCTGACGGCGCTAAGGGCGATGATGCGGGCGGGGCGTCCCGCCGCGCTGGCGCATGACCTGCCCGACCGGCCCGGCAACCGGCTGGTCCATCATCTGCGGGTCGAGGATGGCGTGGTCGCTGCCGATGTCGAGTGGTTGTCCGACGCGCAGGAGCGCGATCTGGCGAGCCGCGACTATCTGACCGGATTGCGATCTCGGCAGGCGGCGCTCGACTGGCTCGACCGGCGCACCGGGCTGGCGACCACCGCCATATTGCTGTCTATCAGCCAGTTTGAGCGGATGAACGCGGCCTATGGTCAGGTCGTTGGCGACGCGTTGCTGGGGCGGATCGCGCGACGGATCGAGCGTATGGTCGACGATGTCGCGCCCGGCGCGATGGTCGCGCGGATCACTGGCACCGAATTTCTGGTCGGCCTGACCGGCGAAGTGGCGGGTAGCGACCGCGCGACTTTCCTCGCGCGGCAGTTGATCGCGGCGATCGGTCGTCCGTTCAGCGCGGGCGATCACCTCATTCGCCTGATTGCCCGCTGCGGCATTGCGCAGGCCCGGCCCGAAGATGACGCGACCCATTTGCTGCGTCGTGCCGGCACCGCGCTGGCCGATGCGCGGCAGGCGGGCGGGGAGGGCATTCGCATCCTGTCGACCGATCGCCACAGTCGTCAGGTCGATCCCGACCAGTTGGAAACCGATCTGCGTTTGGCGCTTGATCGCGGCGAAATCGGCATCGTGTTCCAGCCGCAATATCCGGTGGATTCGGAGGTCATCAGCGGCGTCGAGGCGCTGGCGCGCTGGAACCATCCGCAATATGGCCCGCTGGGCGCGGGTATATTGTTCGCCACCGCTGAACGATCCGACTATATGCTGCCGCTGTCCGCGCATATCCAGGTGGAGGCGTTGCGGCAGGCAGCGGCATGGCCGCGCGCCCTGTCCGCACTGCGCCTGTCGATCAATGTGACGGCTGCGGACATCGCCCAGCCCGGTTTCATGAGCGGGTTGCTGGCGATCGTGGATAACAGCGGCTTTCCCCGATCGCGCCTGACGGTGGAGATCACCGAAAGCGGGCTGATCGAGGATGTCGATGCCGCCGCCGCGCTGTTGACCGCGCTTCGGTCAGAGGGGTTGGCGGTCGCGATCGATGATTTCGGCACAGGCTATTCCAGCCTCGCCTATCTCAAAAGCCTGCCGCTCGATTATCTCAAGATCGACAGCGGGCTGGCGCAGGATATTGCCGGGACTGCGCGCGACCGGATCGTCGTGCGCGGGGTCATCCACATGGCCAAGTCGCTGGGCCTAAAGGTTGTGGCGGAAGGGGTGGAGACGCAGCAGCAGCTTGATTTGCTCGCGCGCGAAGGATGCGATTATTATCAGGGCTTCCTGCGATCGGCGGGCGTATCGTCTGCCGATCTGGTCGCGTTGGTGCTGGCGGGTTAGAGGCGTGCTGCCTTCACCTTGATCCGTTCGTTTCGAGCGAAGTCGAGAAACGGTAGCGCGCTGTTTCTCGACTTCGCTCGAAACGAACGGGGTTTAAGTGATCCTTCCTCAGAGGCGTAGTAGCGGCCACAAAACCATGCCCAGCCCGACCAGGCTGACAAGGAAGATCAGCGTGCGGATTTTGGGGATGCCAAGAGCATAGACGGGCAGATAGAGGATGCGCGCGCCCAGCCAGATATGGGCACCGAGCATGGTCATCTCGCTCGACCGGCCCGCCACCACGACGCCAATCAGCGCGACGATGGCGATCGGCAGGGTTTCCTGAAAATTCGCCTGCGCGCGGGCCAGGCGACCGGCCACCGCATTGAGCGGCGACAATGTTTCATCGCGCGCGCCCATGTTCCAGTCGGTGCCATATTGCTTCGTCTTGACATGGGCGGCGGCGAAGATGTGGATCAGGAGCAGCACCATGCTCCAGGCCAGCACGAACAGTTCGACAGCCATGATCTTCATCTCCCACCCCGTTGACGGCTCAGCCTAAGCCATCGCCCAGTGGACGACAAGGCATCACCCCGCCGCCTTGGCCAGCCCCTTCGACAATTGCAGCGCGCCGTTCAGGCGCGCGGCGGAGTCGGCCCAGTTGCGGTTGACCACCACCTTGCTGTCGGGCCTCAGCCGCGCGACGCCGTCGAGCCGCTGGATATAGGCGACGAGGCCTGCGGGATTGGGGAAGCGATCCTCGAAAAAGCTGACCAGCGCGCCCTTTTGCCCGACGTCGATCTTGGCGATGTTGGCTTTGACGCAATTCTGCTTGATCTCGATGATCTTGAGCAGGTTTTGCGTGGCGGCGGGCAGCTTGCCGAAACGGTCGATCAGTTCGGCGGCGAAGGATTCCAGACCCTGCCGGTCCTCGACTTCGTTGAGGCGGCGATAGAGACCCATGCGCAGGTCGAGATCGGGGACATAATCATCGGGGATCATGATCGGCGCATCGACGCTGATCTGGGGCGAGAAACTGTCGCTGCGCGGTTCAAGGCCCGCGCCGCCCGCCTTGGCGTCGAGGATCGCTTCCTCCAGCATCGACTGGTAGAGTTCAAAGCCCACTTCGCGAATATGGCCCGACTGTTCGTCGCCGACCAGATTGCCCGCCCCGCGAATGTCGAGGTCATGGCTGGCCAGCTGGAAGCCTGCACCCAGCGTGTCCAGATCGGACAGCACCTTCAAACGCTTCTCTGCTGTCTCGGTGATGATGCGGTTGGCGGGAGTCGTCATATAGGCATAGGCGCGGGTCTTGGACCGGCCCACGCGACCGCGTAGCTGATAGAGTTGGGCGAGGCCGAAGCGGTCGGCGCGGTGGATGATCAGCGTGTTGGCGCTGGGAATGTCCAGCCCGCTTTCGACGATGGTGGTGGAGAGCAGCACGTCGTAGCGCTTGTCGTAAAAGGCCGACATGCGCTCTTCGACCTGCGTGGCGCTCATCTGGCCATGGGCGACGATGGCCTTGATTTCCGGGACTTCGGTGCGGAGATATTCCTCAATCTCGGTCAGGTCGGCGATGCGGGGGACGACGAAGAAACTTTGCCCGCCGCGATAATGTTCGCGCAGCAGCGCTTCGCGGATCACCACGCCGTCCCACGGCATGATGTAGCTGCGCACCGCAAGGCGATCGACCGGCGGGGTCTGGATCACCGACAGTTCGCGCAGGCCCGACATCGCCATTTGCAATGTGCGCGGGATGGGTGTCGCGGTCAGTGTCAGGACATGCACGTCGGTCTTGAGCGACTTCAAGCGCTCCTTGTGGGTAACGCCGAACCTTTGTTCCTCGTCCACGATGACGAGGCCGAGGCGCTTGAACTCCAGTCCTTTGGCCAGCAGGGCATGGGTGCCGATGACGATGTCCACCGTCCCGTCGGCCAGCCCCGCCTTGACTGCCTTGGCCTCCTTGTCGGGAACCAGGCGGGAGAGGCGACCGATATTGACCGGGAAGCCGCGGAAGCGCTCCTCAAACTGCATATGATGCTGACGCGCCAGCAGGGTGGTGGGGCAGATCAGTACGACCTGCATCCCGGCCATCGCGCTCACGAAGGCGGCGCGTAGCGCGACCTCGGTTTTGCCGAAGCCCACATCGCCGCAGACGAGGCGATCCATCGGCTTGCCAGCACCCAGATCCTCGATCACGTCCAGGATGGCGCGTTCCTGATCCTCGGTTTCCTGATAGGGGAAGCGATCGACAAAGGCGGGATAGCCCGCGCTGTCGGGTTCGGCGACGGTGGCGGCGCGCAGCGCGCGTTCGGCGGCGGTCCTGAGCAATTCACCCGCAATCTCGCGGATGCGCTCCTTCATCTTTGCCTTGCGCCGCTGCCACGCTTCGCCGCCCAATTTGTCGAGGCTCACCCCGTCGCTGTCGGAGCCGTAGCGGGAGAGGACTTCGAGATTTTCGACCGGAACGAACAGCTTGTCGCCACCGGCATAGCTTAAGGCGACGCAATCATGCGCGGTCTTGCTGACCGGAATCTGGGTCAGCCCTTCATAGCGGCCAATGCCATGGTCCATATGGACCACCAGATCGCCGGGGGAGAGGGTCGCCAGTTCGGCGAGGAAGGCGTCGGCGCTCTTCTTGCGCTTGGCCCGGCGGACCAAGCGGTCGCCCAGCATGTCCTGCTCGGTCAGCACCGCGACATCGGGCGCGGTAAAGCCATGGTCGAGCGGCAGGACGGTCAGCACCACGCTGCCATTGGCGGCCAGACCCAGCGCTTCCTGCCAGCTATCCGCCGCCGCCATCCGCTTGACGCCATGATCGGCGAGCAGGCCGGATAATCGTTCGCGCGCGCCGACGGAGTAGCTGGCGATCACGACCTTCTTCTTGGTCCGTTGCAGCGTGCCGATATGCTTGCCGACCGCTTCATAGACATTGGCGTTCTGGGCGCGTTCGGGCGCAAAATCGCGGGGGCCATCGACGGCGAAGTCCAGCACGGTGGCGCTGTCGGGTTCATGGAAGGAGGTGGCGACGTGCATCGGCCAGTGGGCGACGATCGCGTCCCATTCGGCGGCGTCGAGATAGAGGAGGTCGGGTTTCAGCGGACGATAGGCGCCGGGATCGGACGATTTCGCCTGCACCCGGTTGGCGTGATAATCACGGATCGCCTCGAACCGGGAATCCGCCGCGCCGACGACGCCATGGTCGCGGATGATGACGGCATCCTCGCCCAGATGGTCCGACAGCGGGACCAGCTTTTCCTCGAACAGCGGCAGCCAATGTTCCATGCCCGACAGGCGCCGTCCGTCGCTCACCGCCTGATAGAGCGGATCGCCGGTCGCGGTCGCGCCGAACATCTCGCGATAGCGGCCGCGAAAGCGCTTGATCGTGTCCTCGTCCAGCAATGCTTCGGACGCAGGGAGCAGGGTGAAGCCATCGACGCTGCCGGTGGTGCGCTGGTCGCCGGGATCGAAGCGGCGGACCGTCTCAATCTCGTCCCCGAAAAAGTCGAGGCGTAGCGGTTGCTCCTCGCCGCCGGGGAATAGATCGACAATGCCGCCGCGAATCGCAAACTCGCCCCGGTCGTGGACGGTATCGGTGCGGACATAGCCATTGGCTTGCAGCATCTCGGCCAGGCGCGTGATCGCGATCCGCTCCTTGGGTGCGAGCTTGGCCACCAGTTGCCGGACGCGGAACGGGGTCAGCGTCCGCTGGGTCAGGGCGTAGAGCGTGGTGAGGACCAGTTGTGGGCCGTTCGATTTGGCCTGCAAGGCGTATAGCCCCGCCAGCCGCGCCGACGCGGTGCGCAGCGACGGGCTGGCCCGGTCATAGGGCAGGCAATCCCAGGCCGGGATTTCGATGATCTCGATCTCCGGCGCGAAATAATGCGCCGTCTCCGCCACCGCGCGCATCAATTGCTCGTCGGAGGCGACGAACACGGCGCGATTGGGCGCGGCGCGGGCGATGTCCGCCAGCAGCCACGGCTGGAACCCGGCCGGGACGCCCGACAGCGTCAGCGGCGCCTTGGCGCGGAGGATTTTCTGGAGATCGGTCATGTGTATGTTTGCTCTTCAACTCAATCATCCTCCCCTTGCAGGGGAGGTGGCAGGGCGAAGCCCTGACGGAGGGGTGTCATGCTATCGAGAGGGCGACACCCCTCCACCACCGCTTCGCGGCGGTCCCCCTCCCCTTGGCAAGGGGAGGATTTTCTAATTCTCGATTTTCACGAAATCCAGTTTCAGGAACTTGTCCATCATCGGCCCCTTCCATTCGTCCGGCACGGGGATGGTGCCCAGCGCCCAGCCGATGATGTCGGCATCCTGTTCATCCATGAAGCGCTCGAACCAGGCGATTTCCTCGGCATTCCATTCGCTGTGATAGCGTTCGAAAAAGCCGCCGACGGCATAATCGGATTCGCGCGTGCCACGGTGCCAGGCACGGAATTTCAGGCGGCGCATCTGGGGATCATCGTTCACAATTTGTTCCTTTTGCGGACACGCCGAAAAAGCCGATCGGATGTTTGTATGACCGCCCCGGCTCAGCTAGATGGGCAGCAGATAGACATGCGACCCGATATTCTCAATCCGCTCTTTGCCGAAATCTCTGTCCTTAAGGGCATTGGACCGGCGCTCGCCCGCCCGCTGGAGCGGCTGGGGCTGGCGCGTGCGGTCGATGTGGCGTTCCATCTGCCGGTCAGCTGGGTCGACAGGCATCTGACCGACGAGCTGGATATGGCGGATGCGGGCCGGGTGATTGGCATCGTCCTGACCCCGGTGGACTATCGCGCCAGCGGCAGCGCCCGTGCGCCGTTCCGGGTTCATGCGACCGACCGGCATGGCAATTATGTGTCGCTGACCTATTTCGGCAGGAACAGCGCATGGCCGCGCAAGCTGTTGCCGCTCAATGAACCCAAATTCGTGTCGGGCAAGCTGGAGGCCTATGGCGACAATCTCCAGATCGTCCATCCCGACCATGTGCTGCCGCCCGACGAGGCCGCGACGATTCCGGCGCGCGAGCCGGTCTATGGCCTGTCGGAAGGGCTGACTAACAACCGGATGCGCGATCTGGTGGGGCAGGCGCTGGCCCGCGCGCCGGACCTGCCCGAATGGATTGAACCGAGCCTGCTTGCCCGCAAGGACTGGCCGGGCTGGCGGGAGGCGCTGGCGCGGATTCATGCCGACCCGTCCGACGCGATGGCGCGCGAACGGCTGGCCTATGACGAGATTTTTGCGGGGCAACTGGCGCTGATGCTGGTGCGGCAATCGTCGCGGCGGCGGCGGGGCGTGCCGATCGCGGGCGACGGGCGGTTACGGGCGATGCTCAAGCTGCCCTTCGCACCGACCGGCGCGCAACGCCGGGCGTTCGGCGAGATTGAGGGCGACATGGCGCAGGCCACGCCGATGCTGCGGCTGCTCCAGGGCGATGTCGGATCGGGCAAGACTTTGGTGGCGCTGATGGCACTGCTCAACGCGGTCGAGGCCGGGCTGCAGGGCGCGATGCTGGCCCCGACCGAGATATTGGCGCGGCAACATTATGAGACGCTGCGCAAAATGGCGTCGGGCCTGCCGGTGGAGATCGCCATCCTGACCGGGCGCGACAAGGGCAAGATACGCGAAGCCACGCTGATGGGGCTGGCCGATGGCAGCATCGACATCCTCGTCGGCACCCACGCGATATTTCAGGAAGCGGTGCAGTATAAGCATCTGGGCCTTGCCGTGATTGACGAGCAGCATCGCTTCGGCGTCGCCCAGCGGATGATGCTGGCGAACAAGGCGGAACGCGCGCCGCATCTGCTGGTGATGACGGCAACGCCGATACCCCGGACACTGACTTTGACCTATTATGGCGAAATGGAGGTGTCCAAGCTGGACGAGATGCCGCCCGGTCGCCAGCCGATCCAGACGGTGGTGATGGCCGCCACGCGATTGGACGAGGTGGTCGATGCGCTGGCCCGCCATGTCGAGGGCGGGGGCCAGGCCTATTGGGTCTGCCCGCTGGTCGAGGAGAGCGAGACGAGCGACCAGGCCGCGGCGGAGGCCCGCGCCGAATCCTTGAAGTTGCGCTTTGGTGATCGGGTGGGGCTGGTCCATGGCCGGATGAAAGGGCCGGACAAGGACGCCGCGATGGAGGCCTTCGCTGCCAACCGGACCCAGATATTGGTCGCGACCACGGTGATCGAAGTTGGTGTCGATGTGCCAAACTCCAGCCTGATCATCATCGAGGGGGCGGACCGGTTCGGGCTGGCGCAGCTACACCAGTTGCGCGGGCGGGTGGGACGCGGGGACAAGCCGTCGGTCTGCCTGCTGCTGCGCGGCAATGCGCTGGGAGAAACCTCGCGGGCGCGGCTGGCGCTGATGCGCGAAACGAACGATGGCTTCCGCATTGCCGAGGAGGATCTGAAACTGCGCGGCGCGGGCGAAGTGCTGGGGACGCGCCAGTCAGGTGAGCAGCAGTTGAAGCTCGCCACGCCGGAGCATCTGGCGTCGCTGCTGGACGCGGCGCGCGATGACGCGCATCTGCTGATCGACCGCGACGGCGGCCTCGACAGCACGCGCGGACAGGCGGCGCGGACCTGCCTCTATCTGTTCGAGCGGGATGCGGCGGTGGGGTTGCTGCGCGGCGGGTAGGCGATGCTGTGTGTCCCGATTAAAGGCCTCCTTAATTTCACAGTGGATGGACGGTTACTTGAGCGCCGCGACGTCACATCGGGAAAATGGGAGGATAAGATGATCAAAATTTCACTAGCGCTTGCCACGTTGCTGATCCCTGGGGTGGCGTTTAGTCAGGAACAGCCATTGTCCGGCCTGATCGTCGGCGCGCAGGCGGGCTATCAATCCCGATCCGTGGAATATTTTGTCGGGAACGTCGATTTCAGCAAGGACAGGGACGACTTCGTCTACGGGGCGTTTGTCGGCTATGACATTGCCGTTAATCGCCTGCGCCTTGGCGTTCAGGCGGAGCTGATGGATGGCTCCAGCACCCTACTGTCCGATGATGGGGCTGGCACCGAATATATCGTCGAACCCAAGGGCGTGAGCTACGCCTTCACCGCACGCGCGGGCTTTCTGGTCGGTCCTCGCTCGATGATCTATGCGCGGGGTGGCTATGCGGCTGAGAAGAACCGCACTGTGTTTACCGGGCCGACGATCCTGTCGATACCGATCACGCGGCGGGATGAGGGGCTGCTGATTGGTGCCGGTTTTGAAACCGAGTTGACCAGCGGGATCACACCCCGCGTCGAATATCGTTATCGTGATCTGCCGAACAAGCTGTCGAGCCATCAGTTGCTCGCCGGGGTTGGCTATCGCTTCTGAGGGAGCGGGTGGCGGTCGGCGGGTGGCGACCCGCTACCAGACCGTACGGCGCGGCGGGACGAGGGCCATCAGCGCGTCGTAGGTGCGCGGGGCGATGGGTTTCAGAAATTCGATACCCAGCCGCCCGTCCTCGACCCAGCGGACTTCGGCGGGATGATCCTTCAGGATCGGCAGCCAGATGGTCAGTCGTTCGCCCGTGAGCAACTCACCCTCGCTGCGGCACATCGCCCCCAGCGCGGAAATGTTGATGATTTGCACGCCATGGGTGCGACCGCGCGCGGTGACATGGCTGACCATATCGACCAGATCACGGGTCGCCCGGCGCTGATCCACCGCCGGATCGCGCGAGCGTATAACATGATTGAGGTTTGCGAACAGCGACGACATGACCGCAGCCTAGGGCGGCGAAGATGGACGCTTTGCTAGGGGAAAACGTTAATTTCCCCCTAACATTCTTTCTGCGTCAGCCGACCACGATCCCATGCTTTTTCGCGCCGAAGCTCACCTTGTCGCCCGGTTTCAGCGTCAGGGCGGGATCATTCACCACATTGCCGTTCACGCGGATCGCATTTTCAGACAATTTCCGCCGCGCTTCCTTGTTCGATGCGGCAAAGCCGAGCGCGACATTGGCCTGCACCACGGTCAGCCCCTCCGCACCGATGCTGACGGTCGGCAGGTTGGCGTCGGACGCGCCTTCCTCGAAGGTCTTGCGGGCGGTTTCGGCAGACGCAGCCGCCGCTTCCACGCCATGGGCCATGGCGGTCGCGGCGTCTGCCAATATCTTCTTGGCCTCGTTGATCTCCGCACCCTGCAAGGCTTCCAGCCGGGCGATCTCGTCCAGTGGCAGATCGGTGAACAGCCGCATGAAGCGGCCGACATCGGCGTCCTGGGTGTTGCGCCAGAATTGCCAATAATCATAGGGCGGCAGCGCGTCGGCGTTCAGCCAGACCGCGCCGTTCATCGTCTTGCCCATCTTGCCGCCGTCCGCCGTGGTGATGAGCGGACTGGTCAGGCCATAGACCTGCGTGCCATCGACCCGGCGGGAGAGTTCGATGCCGTTGACGATATTGCCCCACTGGTCCGATCCGCCCATCTGCAACCGGCAGGCCGAACGGCGCGACAGTTCCAGAAAGTCATAGGCTTGCAGGATCATGTAATTAAATTCGAGGAAGGACAGCGACTGTTCACGCTCCAGCCGCATCTTCACGCTGTCGAAGCTCAGCATCCGGTTGACCGAGAAATGCTGGCCGATGTCGCGCAGGAAGGGGATATATTCCAGCTTGTCGAGCCAGTCCGCATTGTCGACCATGATCGCGTCGGTCGGGCCGTCGCCAAAGGTCAGGAACTTCTCGAACACCCGCTTGATGCTGGCGACGTTGGACGTGATCAGATCGTCGGTCAGCAGCTTGCGCGCTTCATCCTTGAAGCTGGGATCGCCGATCTTGCCGGTGCCGCCGCCCATCAGGACGATCGGCTTGTGACCCGCCTGCTGCATCCGCCGCAGCATCATGATCTGCACCAGGCTGCCGACATGGAGCGAGGGCGCGGTCGGATCGAAACCGATATAGCCGGGCACGATCTCCTTCTGCGCCAGCGCGTCGAGACCCGCCGCATTCGTGACGTCATGGATATAGCCGCGCGTGTCGAGCAGGCGCAGCAGGTCGGACTGATAGTTGCTCATGGCGCGCGCCTGTAGCATTGGGAGGGCGGCTGTAAAAGAGGCGGAGAGTCGTAAATGCTGGCAATCGGCCTGATGTCGGGGACATCGCGCGACGGGATCGACGCGGCGCTGATCGAGACCGACGGGGATGGGCTGGTGAAGCCGGTCGCTTTTCATGCGCAACCCTATCATGACGGCTTCCGGGTGCGGCTGGCCGAAGCCTGCGCCCGTGCCATGGCGATGGACGCGCCGGGGTTCGAGCCGCTGATCGCGTCGGTCGAGGCGGAACTGATCGAATTGCATGTCGAGGCGGTGGCCGACCTGCTGGGGCGCAGCGGCCATGTGGCGGAGGATATCGGCGTCATCGGTTTTCACGGCCATACCGTGGCGCACCGGCCCGATCGGCGCTGGACCTGGCAGATTGGCGATGGCGCGGCGCTGGCCGGGGCGTTCGGGATTCCTGTGGTCGGTGACCTGCGCAGCGCGGATGTGGCGGCGGGCGGGCAGGGCGCGCCTTTGATGCCGGTCTACCACCGCGCGCTGGCTGCCGGGCTGGACAAGCCAGTGGCCATCCTCAATCTGGGCGGGGTCGCCAATATCACCGCGATCGGATCGGACGGGGCGCTGACCGCATTCGACACCGGCATGGCGAGCGGGCTGATCGACAACTGGATGCAGGCGCATGGGGATGCGGCCTATGACGCGGGTGGGGCTTGCGCCGCGAAAGGGCGCGTGGATGAGGCACGGCTGGCAGCCATGCTGGCCGACCCCTGGTTTGCCGTGCCACCGCCCAAGAGCATCGACCGGGAGGCGTTTACGATCGACGCGGTGCAGGGGCTGAGCGTTGAAGATGGCGCGGCGACGCTGACCGCCTTTTCAGCGGCGGCGGTGGCGCGGGGATTAGCCCATCTGGCCGAGCGGCCGCTCTGCCTGCATGTCGCTGGCGGGGGGCGGCATAATGACACGCTGATGGCGATGCTGGCTGCGCGTTGCGGCGTTGCGGTGCGGGCTGTGGATGCGCTGGGCTGGGACGGCGACGCGCTGGAGGCGCAGGGCTTTGCCTATATGGCGGTCCGCCATCTGGAGGGGCTGCCGATCAGCTTTCCGGGGACGACCGGCGCGCCTGAGCCGATGACGGGTGGGGTGTTGTTTCGGGCATAGAATGTGGTGACTTTGGGTTGAACACCCAACCTCCGTTCGTTTCGAGCGAAGTCGAGAATCGTCGCGCGCAGGTTTCTCGACTTCGCTCGAAACGAACGGCTCAAAGTTAAGTCATCGCACCGTTATTCGCAGAAGCAGCGGGTGGCCGCCTGATCGGCGACACCAGCGATACCAGAACGAAGCTGATGATCATCAGCAGATACCAGGCGGCCATTTTCATGGGCGACACCAGTCGCCATCCTGCTGCCTGGTCGGGATAGTTCCAGGCATTGGCAAAGGTGGCGATATTCTCCGCAAACCAGATGAAGAGGGCGACGAGGAACCAGCCCAACAGGAGCGGCATCGAGCGGTGATGATGGAGCGGCCTGAACCAGATGCGGCAGCGCCCGAACAGCAGAGCGGTAATGCCGAACAGCAACAGCCGAATATCGGGCAGCCAGTGATGGGCGAAGAAATTGACATAGATGGCAGCGGCAAGGACGAAGCTGGTCCAGCGCGGTGGATAGGCGCTGAACCGGAAATCGAAGATGCGCCAGACGCGCGCAATGTAGCTGCCGACCGCCGCATACATGAAACCGGAAAAGAGCGGGACGGCGCCGATATGCAGCAGGCTGGCTTCGGGATAGACCCATGATCCGGCAGCTGTCTTGAACAATTCCATCACCGTCCCGACGATATGGAATATCCCAATCACCGCGACTTCGCGCCATGTTTCCAGCCGAAAGGCGATCATGCCGATCTGGATTGCCAGCGCACACAGGGTCAGGAAATCGTAGCGGTGCAGCGGCGCTGAGGCCGGATAGAAAAAATGCGTGCCGAGCAGCAGCGCGAGGATCAAGCCGCCGAACAGGCAGGCCCAGCCCTGTTTGAAGCCGAACATCAGAAATTCAAGAACAGGACCGCGCCACCCCGGTGCAATGGCCGCCTGCTCCAGTGTCAGCCGGATGCGGGCAAAGCGGGTCTGGTCGCTCGGCGTAGGCTTCACGCCATTGCCTCATGCTGGCCAAAGCCGTCCGGGCTTTCGGGCGGTCGCTGCCTGATCCAACGGCTGGCGATGAGTTTGATGCCGGATTGCACCGGCAGCCCGGCATGTTCGCTCATCGGGTCTGGGCGTCCGTCGGGCAGGGTGTTGGCGAAGAGCAGGCCGTCGCCCTTGCGACCGCGATGGGTGAGCGGCAGGCGGGTGAAGTGGGTTTCGCCGCCGTCATACGCATCGTTGAGATAGACCAGCAGGGTCAGGCTGCGCTGGTTGGTGAGGCCCGGTACTGCGTCCAGATGGGGGCGATATTGCTGGCCGGGGCGGTAGCGCAGGACTTGCAGGGTTTCGCCCTGTTCGACGATGGTGCCGCTGACGGCGGCCAGGCGGCGGTTGATCGCGTGAACGGCGGGCCATTCGGACACGATGGGAAATCCTGCCGCGTCTGAATCGCGCACAGGGTCTGCGACGAAGCGTTTTTGCCCTTCATGAAAGATCAAGGCAGGGCGCAGCCGTCGGTCGGACAGGGTGGTGAGCAGGTCACATTCCGGCGCGGTGAGCAGGCCGGGCAAGGCATGGATCATTGGGCTGTCGGACAATGGCTGGGGCATGGGCAGGTCGAACGGATCGCCCTTGGCGTCGATCGCCATCGCGGTGATCAGGGCGCGTTGTTGCGCGGCTACGGGATCGCGGTCCGCCCAATCGTCGAGCATCGCCAGCGCCCCCGCCCAGTCGCGCACGCCGCCAATGCCGGCGGCGAGAAAACCGGCGAGAATCCGTGCCGCGCTGATGGTATCCGCAGCGGCCAGATCAAAGCGCGCGGCGGGCAGGTCGCGCGGCAACAGCCGCCCCTCGACCCGCCAGAGCGCCCGCATCGCCAGCGCGTCACCATCTCCGCGCGCGCAACCGGCATCGACCAGCGCCAAAGCCGCCGCACTGTCGCCGCGCTGGAGCAGCGCCAGCGCCTGTGCGGCCACGCCCGTCATCAGCGCTTGCGGGTCAGCTCCCGCATGGCCGCGTCGATGCCCTCGATCGTCAGCGGATACATGCGGTCGTTCATCGCTTCGCGGATCAGGCGGGTGGACTGGCTGTAGCCCCAATGCGCTTCCGGCGTCGGATTGAGCCACACGGTCGCGGGATAGGTATGGGCGACCCGTTGCAGCCAGACGCCGCCCGCTTCCTCATTCATATGTTCGACCGATCCACCCGGATGGCTGATCTCATAGGGACTCATCGCCGCGTCGCCGACGAAGATCACCTTATAATCATGGCCATATTTGTGGAGGATGTCCCAGGTCGGGGTGCGTTCGGCAAAGCGGCGGCGATTATCCTTCCACACGCCTTCATAGAGGCAGTTATGGAAGTAGAAAAATTCCATATTCTTGAATTCGCTGGTGGCGGCGGAGAAAAGCTCCTCGCACAGCTTGACGAACGGGTCCATCGATCCGCCGACGTCCAGAAACAGCAGCAGCTTGACCGCGTTATGCCGTTCCGGGCGCATTCGGATGTCAAGCCAGCCCTGCCGCGCGGTGCCACGGATGGTTTCGTCAAGGTCCAGTTCCTCCGCCGATCCTTCGCGCGCGAAACGGCGCAGACGGCGCAGCGCGACCTTGATATTGCGGGTGCCCAGTTCTTTCGTGTTGTCGAGATTGGCGAAGTCGCGCTTTTCCCACACTTTGATCGCGCGCTTATGTTTGCTCGTCCCCCCTATGCGGACGCCTTCGGGACTATAGCCGCCATGGCCGAAAGGGGATGTGCCGCCGGTGCCGATCCATTTATTGCCGCCCTGATGCCGCCCCTGCTGCTCCTCCAGCCGTTTCTTGAGCGTTTCCATAATCTCGTCCCAGTCGCCCAGCGACTTGATCTTCTCCATCTCTTCGGGACTGAGATATTTTTCCGCGACCAGCCGCAGCCATTCCTCCGGTATCTCCGCCTCTACGCCTGAACTGCCTAGCACACCCTTGAACACCTGCCCGAATACCTGATCGAAGCGGTCGAGCAGCCCTTCATCCTTCACATAGGTGGCGCGGGCGAGATAATAGAAATCCTCCGGTCGCCGTTCGATGACGTCGCGGTCCAGCGCTTCCAGCAGCAGCAGATGCTCCTTGATGCTGGCGGGGATGCCAGCGGCCCGGAGCGCATCGAGAAAATTGAGCAGCATGGCCGCCCTTGTCGGGCAGCGCGGCGCGCGATGCAAGCGGCCGGATTGATGGCTTGTCGGAATATTAAGTGTTGCAGTGCATGGTTAATGCGTCACTATCCGTTGATCCGAAATTTTGGGGCGTACGCTTGGAAAACAGGGACTTGCTGGCTGACCTTGGTGAACGGTCAGGTGACATCGCGCTGCAATGCAGCGAAACGGCGGGCTTTTTGAGCGAGCTGAACCGGCGCATCCAGCAGGATTCGGCGCGCCTGTCGGATTTGCAGGCGAATATGGATACGCTGGCCAGCAGCCAGAATGAAAGCGTCGCCGCCGCGCAGGAATTGAGCCTGACCGCGCGCCGGGCCGGGCGGATCATCGCCGACGGGCATCAGGTCATCACCCTGTCGCTGGGCGAGGTGGCGGGTCTGGTCGAGCATGTCACGGGGCTGGAGGGGCATTTGCGCCAGTTCCTGTCGGTGATCGAGGCGGTGGGCGACATTTCCGATGAGCTGGGCGCGATCGCGCGGCAGACGCGGCTGCTGGGCATCAATGCCGCGATCGAGGCGGCGCGGGGCGGGGAAGCGACGCAGGGCTTTGCCGTCGTGGCGGACGAAATCCGGCGACTGGCGGGGCAGGCGGGCGAATCGGCGGCGTCGGTCGGCGACAAGCTGGGCCAGCTGGACCGCGATGCGCGGCGGCTGATCGGCGGGGTGGAGGCCAATATCGTGCGGGGGCGCGACGTTGGCACGCATATCGACCGGCTGCGGATGAGCATGGCGGAGATTGCGTCGCTGGTGACGCAATTTGCCGAACGGTCCGACGCGATCGTGACCTGCACCGACGAAGCCGATGGCGATGTTGCGGCGCTGCGGCAGGGACTGGCGCTGTTCAGCCAGTCGGCCAGCGAAAGCGCGACGCGGGTGGAGGTGGCGCGCGGACAGCTGGAAGGGCTGGAGGGGATGGCCAACGCCATGCTCGATACCGCCGCGCATGGGCCGGGGCGGACCCGCAACAGCCGCTATATCGCGCTGGCGGAGGAGGGCGCGGATGAAGTCATGGCGCTGATCCAGCGCGGGATTGCCGACAATCAGCTGAGCCTGGCCGACCTGTTCGACACGGACTATCGCGCGATCGAGGGGTCCAACCCTACGCAGTATCAGACTCGCTTCACCGCCTTTGCCGACGCGCTGCTGCGCCCGACTCTGGACCGGCGTACCAGCGAGGACAGCGCGGTCGTGGGCTGCTGCCTGATCGACATGAACGGCTATTTGCCCACCCATATCAGCACGCGCAGCCAGCCCCAGCGGCCGGGCGACCCGTGCTGGAACATGGAACATGCGCGCAATCGCCAGATGTTCATGGACAGCCAGACCCGCCGTGCGCTGGACGGGGAGGGGGATTTCTTCCTGTTCACCTATCGGCAGGATCTGGGCGAGGGCCGCTATCGCGCGCTGCGCAGCGTGTTCGTGCCGCTGGTTTTCGAAGGGCGGCGCTGGGGCCTGTATGAGGTCGGCTATCTGATCTGACGGACTGGATCAGGACAAGGCGCGTGCCGCTGCTATAGGGATATTTGCGGATGGAGGGTGCGGCTGGCCCGGCATAATCAGGAAGGCAATCGCCTGACGCCCCTATGCCTGGAGTTCACCCCATGAAAACCATCCTGCTGCACATCCATGAGGATAGCGCCCAGACGAGCAGGATGGAGGTTGCGCTGGACATTGCCCGCGCGACCGGCGCGCATATCCGCTGCCTTCAGGTCACGCCGGTGATCGATTATGTTTCGGCGGATATGTATGGCGGCAGCTATGTGCTGCCCAGCGACATCGACAATATTCGCGTCGCCGAGGCGCAGGAAAAGGCGAAGGTCGAAGCGCGGATGCAGCGCGAAGGCGTGACATGGGACTGGCGGCACAGCGATGGCGAGGTGGTGCAATGCCTGCTGTCCGCGTCGCGGCTGGCCGATGCAATCGTCGTGACCTTGCCGACGCCGGGGCGCCGCGCGATCGGCGATCCGCTACCGATCGTCGCTGACCTTGCGATCAGCAGCCGTGCGCCGATCCTGGCCGTGCCGCAGGGGTGCCTGCGCTTTGCCTGTCAGGGGCGCGCGATGGTGGCGTGGGACGGATCGCATGAGGCCGCCGTCGCCCTGTGCGCGGCCCGGCCGTTGCTGGCGCTGGCTGGCGAGGTCCATGTCGTCACGGTCGAGGAAAAGACCAAGCGCGATTTCCCCCCGATCGACGCCAGCGAATATCTCTCCCGCCACGGCATCGCGTCGGAAATCCACGAATGGCCGCGCAAGGGCCGCACGGTCGAGGAGGCGCTGGCCGCCGCCGCGGACGAACTGCGCGCGGACTGGATTGCCATGGGTGCCTTTGGCCATAGCCGCCTGCGCGAGACCATCTTTGGCGGGGTCACGCGCTACCTGCTCGGCGAAGCACGAGTTCCGCTCTTGCTGGCACACTGATTTCCGGTCAGTGAAGGGCGATGGCGATCAACGATGTCGATCCGCGCGATGATGCGCACAGCCTGGAACAGGCGCTGCTGGGGTCGATCCTGGCGACGGTGCCCGACGCCTTGATCGTCATCGACGCACGCGGGCGCATCATATCGTTCAGCCCGGCGGCGCAGCGCATGTTCCATTATAGCGAAGCCGATGTGCTGGGCGAGAATGTCGCGATGCTGATGCCATCGCCCGATCGGGATCGGCATGACGGCTATCTGGCCCATTATCGCGACACGGGCGAAAAGAAGATCATCGGCATTGGTCGCCTGACCACGGCGCGGCGGCGGGACGGGTCGACCTTCCCGATCGAACTGGCGGTGGGCGAGGTGCATGATCAGGGGGAGCCGCTTTTCACCGGCTTCATCCGCGACCTGACCGAGCGGCAGCGGACCGAGCGGCGGGTGCAGGATTTGCAGGCGGAACTGAGCCATGCGTCGCGCGTGACCGCCATGGGGACGCTGGCCGCCGCGCTGGCGCATGAACTCAACCAGCCCTTGACCGCAATCGCCAACTATATGGAGGCGGGCCGAGACTTGTTGGCGCAGGACGGCGCGGTCGACCGTGCCTTGCTGGGCGAAGCGATGGACGAGGCGGCGACCCAGGCGCTGCGCGCGGGGGAGATCATCCGGTCGCTGCGCGAATTCATCCGCCGGGGGGAGGCCGACCGCCAGCCGGAAACCGTCTCCACTTTGTTGTCGGAAGGGGTTGCGTTGGCCTTTATCGGCATCGACAGCCGGGGCATCGACATGGACATTGCCGTCGATCCGCGCGTCGGCCGGATCATGGCCAATCGGGTGCAGGTGCAGCAGGTCATCATCAACCTGGTCCGCAATGCGGTGGAAGCGATGGAGGGGCGACCAATGCGTATCCTTCATCTGTCGGCGGCTCCTGATGAGGAAGGGCGGGTGGAAATCATCATCGCCGACAGCGGCCCCGGCCTTGATCCCGCCGCTGAAAAATCGCTCTTCACCCCGTTCAGCACCACCAAGCCCACGGGCATGGGGGTTGGCCTCTCGATCAGCCGCACCATCGTCGAAGGGCATGGCGGTCGCATCTGGACCAGCCGGTCGCGCTGGGGCGGGGTCGCCTTTCACTTCACCCTTGATCCTGCGGATTGACGCCATGACCCAACCCCTCATCTATGTCGTCGATGATGATGAGGCGATCCGCCGATCGCTCAGCTTCATGCTCAAGACCAGCGGCTTTGCGGTGCAGAGCTTTTCGGGCGGCATTCCGTTCCTGAAGGACGCCGCGACGCTGGAGCAGGGCTGCGTCCTGCTGGACGTGCGGATGCCGGACATGGACGGGCTGGAGGTGCAGCGCGAACTGCGCGCGCGGGGCATTCTGTTGCCCGTCATCATCATGACCGGCCATGGCGATGTCGGCATGGCGGTGGCCGCGATGAAGGCGGGCGCGACCGATTTCATCGAAAAGCCGTTCGAGAAGGCGGCGCTGCTGGAGGCGATCGCTGCTGCCTGCGCGCAGGTCGCCGCGCACCGCGATGCGGGCGCCCGGCGCGATGAGGCGCAGGCGCGCCTCAACATCCTGACCGATCGTGAGCGTGAGGTGCTGGCCGGGCTGGTCGAAGGGCTGCCCAACAAGTCGATCGCCTATGATCTGGGCATTTCCCCGCGCACCGTGGAAATCCACCGCGCGAATCTGATGCAGAAGCTGGACGTGCGCAGCCTGTCCGAAGCGCTGCGCATCGCGTTCCAGGCGGGGCTGGAATGACGCTCGATCAGGGACATTACGGATAGGCCCATGCCTGTCGCTGCGTCAGGCAGCGATCATGATGATGCATTTTGATCTGGCGCAAACCGCGCCCGCCGCCGCCCTGGTCCCTTGCCAGGACGCGAGTTACTGCCAGCAATGCGACGTACGTGCGCGTGCCATTTGCGGCACGCTGGAGGATGACGAGCGCGCCGCGCTCAATCGCCTCGGCAGGCGGGTCACGGTGCAGGCCGGGCAGACAGTGATGTGGGAGGGGGACGACGCCACCATCGTCGCCAATGTCATCGAAGGCACGCTCAAATTGTCGGCCTCCACTGGCGACGGACGCGAACAGATTGTGGGCGTGGTCTATCCATCCGATTTCATTGGTCGTCCCTTTGGCCGCAGCACGCCGCACAGCGTCACCGCGCTGACCGATGCACGCTTGTGCCTGTTCACGCGGGGAGCGTTCGACGGCTTTGCCCGCACCCATCCAGAATTGGGCCATCGCCTGCTGCAACGCACGCTGGATGATCTCGATCGGGCGCGGGCCTGGATGCTGCTGCTGGGCCGCAAAAATGCGCGGGAAAAGATCGCGACCTTCCTGCTGGATATGTCGCACCGACTGGCCGGGGATGGCGCAGGGCCGCTCGACAGTTTCGCGCTGCCCCTGTCGCGCCAGCAGGTCGCCGATGTGCTGGGCCTGACGATCGAGACGGTCAGCCGCCAGATGACCGACATGAAGCGCGCGGGGATCATCGCGCTGCCGGGTCGGCGCACGGTCGATATTCTGGATCGCGACCAGCTGGCCTGCTGCGCCGAAGCGGCCTGAACCGCCTGTTTCGGCCCGGCTAGGGACATTCCCCTACAGACCCCGATCCCCCCTTTTGACAGAGGACAAGGACAGTCGATGCCCGCCGGTGCAGGCGCGGCGACGAACATATCTCCTGGGGGATAAGCATGGAACAATTGGTCATCAGGGCGGGCGGATGGTTCGCGCTGGCCCTGCTTTCAGCCGCTGCGGCGGTGCTGGCGGCGGACACCGGCTTTGCCGTCCACATGACGATCGTGGCAGTGACCGGCCTGCTGCTCGCCTGGCTCACCATCAGCCGCGCCGATTATGGGGCGATCCTGCGTGGTGCGCTCAAGATGCCGGATGCGGGGCGCTATGATGACGACATGATCCGCTGGGGTGTGATCGCTACCGTTTTCTGGGGTCTGGCGGGATTTCTTGCCGGGCTCTACATCGCGCTCCAGCTGGCCTTTCCGGCGCTGAACCTGGGGATCGAATATACCAGCTTCGGGCGGTTGCGGCCGCTGCATACCTCGGCGGTGATCTTTGCCTTTGGCGGCAATGCGCTGATCGCGACCAGCTTTTACGTCGTGCAGCGCACCTGCCGCGCACGGCTCGCCTTCCCGACGATGGCCCGCTTCGTGTTCTGGGGATACCAGATGTTCATCGTGCTGGCGGCGACCGGCTATCTGCTGGGCATTACCGAGGGCAAGGAATATGCCGAGCCGGAATGGTATGTCGACCTGTGGCTGACGATCGTGTGGGTCTGTTACCTGCTGGTGTTCGGCGGTACGATCCTGAAGCGGTCCGAACCGCATATCTATGTCGCCAACTGGTTCTACCTGGCCTTCATCATCACCGTGGCCATGCTGCACATCGTCAATAATCTGTCGATGCCGGTCAGCCTGCTGGGGTCCAAAAGCTATAGCGCCTTTGCGGGGGTGCAGGATGCGCTGACCCAATGGTGGTACGGTCATAATGCGGTCGGCTTCTTCCTGACCGCCGGCTTCCTGGCGATGATGTATTATTTCGTCCCCAAGCAAGCCGAGCGACCGGTCTATAGCTACCGCCTGTCGATCATCCATTTCTGGTCGCTGATCTTCCTCTACATCTGGGCGGGTCCGCACCATCTGCATTACACCGCGCTGCCCGACTGGGCGCAGACGCTGGGCATGGTGTTTTCGATCATGCTGTGGATGCCCAGTTGGGGCGGGATGATCAACGGTCTGATGACGCTGAACGGCGCCTGGGACAAGATTCGCACCGATCCGATCATCCGCATGATGGTGATGGCGCTGGCCTTTTACGGCATGTCGACCTTTGAAGGCCCGATGATGTCGATCAAGGCGGTCAACAGCCTGTCCCATTATACCGACTGGACGATCGGCCATGTCCATAGCGGCGCGCTGGGCTGGAACGGCATGATCACCTTCGCCTGCCTCTATTATATGACGCCGCGCCTGTGGGGCCGGGAACGCCTCTATTCGCTGCGCATGGTCAACTGGCACTTCTGGCTCGCGACCGTCGGCATCGTTCTTTACGCCGCCGCGATGTGGACGGCGGGCATCATGCAGGGGCTGATGTGGCGCGAATATGGCAGCGACGGCTACCTCGTCTATGCCTTCTCCGAAGTCGTGAAGGCCATGTTCCCCATGTACGTCATCCGGGCGGCGGGCGGCCTGCTCTATCTGGCTGGCGCGATCATCATGGCGGTCAATATCAGCCTGACCATCGCGGGACGCCAGCGGGACGAAAAGCCGATGCGCGACGCCGCCTTCGATCCTGCTGCGGATCGTCCCCTCCAGCCGCACGCCGCGTGACGGAGAAACCGACATGGAAACCAAGACAAAACGCAAATTCTTCGATCATGGCCGACTGGAGCGTAACGTCTCCCTGTTGGGGATCGCGTCGCTGATCGTCGTCGCCATTGGCGGCATCGTGGAGATCGCGCCGCTCTTCTGGATCGATAGTACGATTGAGAAGGTGGAGGGGATGCGCCCCTACACCCCGCTCGAACTGGCCGGGCGCAACATCTATATTCGCGAAGGCTGCTATAATTGCCATAGCCAGATGATCCGCCCCTTCCGCGACGAAGTCGAACGCTATGGCCATTACAGCCTGGCCGCCGAAAGCATGTATGATCATCCCTTCCAATGGGGGTCCAAGCGGACCGGGCCTGACCTGGCCCGTGTGGGCGGGCGTTATTCGGATGAATGGCATGTCCAGCATCTGGTCGATCCCCGCGCGGTCGTGCCGGAATCGATCATGCCGACCTATCCCTTCCTTGCCGAGCGGGAATTGAAGGCAGGCGATATGAGCGGCGACCTGACCGCCCTGTCGCGTGTCGGCGTCCCCTATGACAAGGCTGCGATTGCCGCCGCCAATGAGGATTTGAAGGCGCAGGCTGATCCCGCCGCCGACAGCAGCGCGCTGGTGAAGCGCTATCCCAAGGCGCAGGTGCGCGATTTCGACGGTGACCCGAACAGGCTGACCGAAATGGATGCGCTGGTCGCCTATCTCCAGATGATCGGCACGCTGGTCGATACCAAGGCCGCCGCCGCGCAGGAGACGGTGCGATGAGCTATGACTCCATGCGCCATTTCGCCGACAGCTGGGGTCTGGTTTTCATGGGCCTCACCTATCTGATCCTCATCGGCTGGCATTTCCGGCCGGGCGCACGCCGCCGCAGCGGCGATGCTGCCACGATGATCTTCACCGACAGCGACACAAAGGGGGGCGACCATGGCTGACCCGACCAAGAGCAAGATCGACCAGCCCACCGGCACGCCCACCATGGGGCATGAATGGGACGGGATCGAGGAACTGGACACGCCATTGCCGCGCTGGTGGCTGTGGACCTTCTACGCCTGCATCCTGTTTTCGCTGTTCTATGTCATCGCCTATCCGGCCTGGCCGCTGATCGAGGGCTATACCAAGGGTGCGCTTGGCTGGTCGAGCCGGGGCGATCTGGCCAAGGAGATGGCGACGCAGGCGGCGAAGGTAGCGCCGATCCACCGCGCCATTGCGGCGACCCCGATCGATCAGCTTCCCGCCAGGCCCGCCTTGATGCAGGCTGCGGTCGATGGTGGGCGCGCCGCGTTCAAGGTCCATTGCGTCCAGTGTCATGGATCGGGTGCTGCGGGATCGAAAGGCTATCCCAACCTGAATGACGACGACTGGCTATGGGGCGGCGATCTGGCCACCATCGAAAGGACGATCGTCGATGGCATCCGCAACCCCGATCATGCCACAACCCGGCTGTCGATCATGCCAGCCTTTGGCCGCGACCAGTTGTTGCAGGCCGCGCAGGTCGATGATGTGGTTGCCCATGTCCGCACGATCAGCGGCCAGCAAAAGGGCGACGCGGCCTCGCAGCGCGGCGCGCAGCTTTTCGCGGACAATTGCGCGGTCTGTCACGGCCCGGCGGGCAAGGGCAACCGCCAGTTGGGAGCGCCCAACCTGACCGACGGCATCTGGCTCTATGGTGGCGACGGGGACGCTCTCCACCAGACCGTCTGGAACAGCCGTCAGGGCGTGATGCCGCGCTGGGGCGACAGGCTCGACGCAGCGACGGTGCGGATGCTGGCGGCCTATGTTCACAGTCTGGGCGGCGGCGAGGCTGCGCCGGTGACGGCGGTGGACAATGTTGCGCACTGAAGCCGACCACATCCTCCCCTGTAAGGGGAGGTGGCAGGGCGTAGCCCTGACGGTGGGGTGTTGCCCTATCGAGAGGGCGACACCCCTCCACCGGCTCCGCCGGTCCCCCTCCCCTTGCAGGGGAGGAATGGGGAAATGACCACCGCTCCCCTGTCCCTCTACGAAAAGCGCAAGGGCGTTTATCCCAAGGCGGTCGATGGTTTCTACCGTCGCCTGAAATGGGCGGTGATGGCGGTCACGCTCGCCATCTACTGGATCACCCCCTGGCTGCGTTGGGATCGCGGTCCCTATGCACCCGATCAGGCGGTGCTGATCGATCTCGCCCATCGTCGCTTTTATATGTTCGCGATCGAGATATGGCCGCATGAATTTTACTATGTCGCGGGGCTGCTGGTCATGGCCGGGGTCGGCCTGTTTCTGGTGACCTCCGCCGTCGGGCGGGCCTGGTGCGGCTATGCCTGTCCGCAGACGGTATGGACCGACCTGTACCAGCATGTCGAACGGTTCATGGATGGCGACCGCAATGCCCAGATCCGGCTCGACAGGGCGCCCTGGACCGTAGGCAAGATCGCCCGGCGGGTTGCGAAATGGAGCGTCTGGCTGGTCATTGCCTTTGGCACTGGCGGCGCGTGGATATTCTATTTCGCCGATGCGCCGACGCTTCAGCATCAGTTCTGGGCCGGGACGGCGGCGAGTGTCGCCTATGCCACCGTCGCCGTCCTGACCGCGACGACCTTCATCCTGGGCGGCTTCATGCGCGAACAGGTGTGCATCTATATGTGCCCCTGGCCGCGTATCCAGACCGCGATGCTCGACGAAAAGTCGCTGGTCGTCACCTACAAGCATTGGCGTGGCGAACGGCGCGGCAGCCTCAAGAAGGCGCAGGCACAACCCGATGCTTTTGGCGACTGCATCGATTGCGACCAGTGCGTCGCCGTCTGCCCGACCGGCATCGACATTCGGCAAGGGCCGCAGATCGGCTGCATCACCTGCGCCCTGTGCATCGACGCCTGCGATAAGGTGATGGGACAGGTCGGGCGGCCACGCGGCCTGATCGACTATTGTACCGAGGATGACGCCACTGCGGAAAAGGCTGGGCGCCCCCCACGCCCCGTCATCCGGTCGCTGCTCCATGTTCGCACGCTCGTCTATCTGACGCTGTGGAGCGCGGTCGGCGCGGCGATGCTGTTCGCGCTTGGCACCCGCACGCGCATGGACATCAGCGCGCAGCAGGATCGCAACCCTGTCGCGATGCGCCTGTCCGATGGCACGATCCGCAACGCCTTCACCGTCAAGCTGCGCAACATGGAATCGCGACCCCGGCCCATGCGGGTCACGGTGGAGGGGCTGGCCGGGGTCAGCCTGTGGACCGACCGTGATGGCCGGGCCGATGCACGCACGACGATCGACACGGTCGTCCCGCCCGACAGCGTGGCGAAACTGCGCCTCTTCCTCGCCGCGCCAGCCCATGGCCCGCAGCGTCAGGACTTTGCCTTCACCGTCCGCGCCACCGATCGCGAAGGTGGCGCTGACCGCGAACCTGCCCATTTTGAAAGGCTGCAATAATGTCCGGCTTTCGCCTCAACGGTCGCCATGTTGCGGCGATATTCGTCGGCTTCTTTGCCGTGGTCATCGCGGTGAATGTCCTGATGGCCAGCTACGCCGTCCGAGGTTTCGGCGGCACCGTAGTCGATAACAGCTATGTCGCCAGCCAGCGCTTCAATGAATGGCTCGCCATGGCGCGGCGGCAGGATGCGCGTGGCTGGCGGCAGCAAACGCGGCTGGATGCCGGACGCCATCTGGTCCTGACTTTGGACGGGCCAAGCGCAACCCCGACATCGGTTGCCGCGACGGCCGAGCATCCGCTGGGGCGCACTGCCGATATTCCTCTGCGCTTTGAGGTGCAGGCGGACGGCCAATGGCGCGCGGTCACTCCGCTGCCCACAGGACGATGGATCATCCATTGGACCGTCCAAGCCGACGGCCATGCCATGCGCTTTGTGGAAAGGAACGGATGATGCAGAGCGAGCCTGTCACCGTGTCGCCCGATCCGGTCGTACTGGAGCCGGCCCATAGCATATTCGCGGTGCCGGACATGCATTGCGCCGGTTGCATCGCCAAGGTCGAGCGCGGGCTGACCATGTTGCCTGGCATCCATGCCGCGCGCGTCAACTATTCGGCCCGGCGGGTCGCCATCACCCATGATCCGGCGCTGACCGTGCCGGACCTGCGCGCGGCCATAGCGGGCATCGGCTTTGCCGCTGAACCCCTGGCCGATCCGACGATCGAGGTGGAGAGCGCGCAGGACAAACGCCTGTTGCGCGCGCTGGCCGTCGCGGGCTTTGCGTCGATGAACATCATGCTGCTGTCGGTATCGATCTGGTCCGGGGCGATGGGCGCGACCCGTGAACTGTTCCACTGGCTGTCCGCCCTGATCGCGCTGCCGACCGTCGCCTATGCCGGGCAGCCCTTCTTCTGTTCCGCCTTCGCGGCGCTGCGGGCCGGGCGGACCAATATGGACGTGCCGATCAGCATCGGGGTGCTGCTGGCAACGGGCATGAGCCTTTATGAGACGATCACCGGCGGCGCCCATGCATGGTTCGATGGCGCGGTGATGCTGCTGACCTTCCTGTTGGCCGGACGATGCCTGGACGCCATGATGCGGGGCCGGGCGCGCGATGGCGTCGCCGCGCTGCTGCGCCAGACCGCGCCGGGCGCCTATGTGATCGAAGCGGGGCAGCGTCGCTGGGTCGCCGCGCGGGCGCTGGTGCCGGGCATGATGATGCAGGTGGCTGCGGGCGATCGCTTTGCCGCCGATGGCGAAATTCGCGAAGGCAAAAGCAGTATCGATCTTGCCTTCCTGACTGGCGAGAGCCAGCCGATGGCCGTCGGGGTCGGTGACGGCGTTCATGCCGGTGCGCTCAATATGGACGGGCCGCTCAGCGTCGTCGTGCGCGCGGCGGGTGCGGATACGCTGATCGCCGATATAGCGCGGATGATGGACGCGGCCGGGCAGGGCAAATCCCGCTATGTCCGCATTGCCGACCGGGCGGCGCGGCTATACGCGCCTGCCGTGCATCTGCTGGCCGCCCTGTCGTTCGCGGGCTGGATGATCGCGGGCGCTGGCCTGCATCAGGCGCTGCTGATCGCCACCGCCGTGCTGCTGATCACCTGTCCCTGCGCCCTTGGCCTAGCCGTGCCTGCGGCGCAGGTGGTGGCTTGCGGCGCGCTGATGCGGCGCGGCATATTGGTCAAGGACGGTTCCGCACTGGAGCGGCTGGCAGAAGCCGACCGCGCGATTTTCGACAAGACCGGCACGTTGACGCTTGGTCGGCCAATGCCGGTGAACCTGGATGCGCTGCCGTCCGATGCCCGGCCCGTCGTGCTGGCGCTGGCCCGCGCCAGCCGTCATCCGCTCAGCGCGGCACTGGCCGAAGCGCTGCAACGACAGGGCGTCGTTGCGGCAACACTGTCTGACCTGCGCGAGGAGGCTGGCGTTGGCGTTAGCGGGCTGTGGCAGGGGAGGGCCGTTTCGCTTGCCCGACCGGAACATGCGGATAACTGGACCAGCCTGTCCACGGAATATCGGGAGGGCGAGCGCCATAGTCTCCTGACCTTTGCCGACATGCTGCGTCCCGATGCCGCCGCGACGGCAGCGGACTTGCGTACCCTTGGCCTTGATCCGATCATCGCGAGCGGCGACCGGCCCCAGGCGCTGCACGATGTGGCCTTTGCGACGGGCATGTTGGCGACCGGCCATATGAGCCCGCAGGCCAAGCTGGCGATGATCGAGCGGCTCAAGGCGCAGGGGCATCGCGTGCTGATGGTGGGCGACGGCCTGAATGATGGTCCGGCGCTCGCGGCGGGGCATGTCAGCCTGGCGCCATCTTCCGCCAGTGACGTCAGCCAATTGGCCGCCGATGTCGTGTTCCTGGGTGACAGCCTGGCCTCTGTCGCGGTTGCCGTGCGTGCGGCCCGGCGGACGCTGGCGATCGTGCGTCAGAATTTCCTGCTGGCCGTGGGCTATAATGTCTTGGCGGTGCCGCTGGCGATTGCCGGGCTGGTCACGCCCCTGGTCGCGGCTCTGGCCATGTCCAGTTCGTCGTTGATCGTCATTGCCAATGCCCTGCGGTTGCGGCGGGCTGCGCGATGATCGGCCTTGCGCTTCTTATTCCCATTGCCCTGCTGCTGGGACTGGTCGGGCTTGGTGCCTTCTTCTGGGCATTGACGGCCGGGCAGTTTGACGATCCCGACGGGTCTGCCCTGCGCATATTGAATGATGATGACTGATCCGCTGCGCTGAACCCCGTCTCATTGGGCGATCAGGTTCAGCGCGCGGGTCAGCAGCGTGACGAAGCGGGCTTCATCGACGCGGGCGGCGCTGTCATTCCAACTCGCCGCAATCGCGAACCAGCGGCCATCGCGCGCCTGCGCCAGAAAATTCATGGCGATGACGCCCGGCTCCGATCCGCCCTTATAGCCCAGATAGCGCCAGCGTTTCGCATCGGCAGGCGCGATGCCGGGATTGACCGCCATGACCGGCAGAGCATCGCCGCCGTTTCGCCGCAGCCAGTCGAGCAGGTGAACCATATCGCGCGGCGTGGCGAACCATTCGATGCTGTCGATTGCGGTCGGCACTTCCGCAACCGTGCCGATGTCCACCGCACCCGCCGCCAGTCGCGCGGCATCGGCGGTGATCAGCGCGCGGCGCGCGTCCGGCGTCGTTGTGGCATAGCGGCGCGCAAGATCGGCATTGGCGGGCATTTTAAGCGCGAACGCCTCCGCCGTGGTCAGCAGCGGCAGCGTCGCGTCGGGGCGGGCATGGCCGCTCGTCCCGACCATCGCATCCACGCGCGCGCGCCCCAGCGCCAGCAACAATGTGTCAGCGGCGCTATTGTCGCTCTCCGCGATCATCGCCAGCGCCAGACTGTGCAGTGTCATCGGCGCACCGTCCGGTGTCGTCAGCAAGCGCCCCGAAAAGCTCTTCTGTGCCAGCGGAATCACATCGCTCCAGCGCCGCTCCCCCGCCGCCACGGCGCGCGCGAGTTCCGCCATGATATAGAGTTTGAACGACGATCCGGTGGCCATCAGCGCATCGGCCCGGTGGCCATGCAGCCAGACCGGTCCCGCCTCGTCCAGCCGGGCTATGGACAGGGCCGCCTGACCGGGCAGGGCCGCGACATCGGCCAAGACCCGGTCCATGCTGTCACCGCTTTGCCGTATGCCCACCAGTTGCAGGCCGATGACCCGGTGGGGCGCTTGCGGCGCGACCACGAGGGTGAAGCCGACCGTTGCCCGCTCATAGCGGATTTCCACTACCCCCGTCGTCGGACTTTCGACCTGCACCGCCCCACGCGCAACCGGCTTGCCATGCTGCTTGCGCAGATCGGTCGCCAGCGCGCGCCATTGCGCGACCGGTACGGCGTCCAGGAACAGGGTGGAGAAATAGGCGTCCTCGCCGCCAGGGGCGCTGAGCATGTCGAGCAGTTGCGATGCCCGTTGCTGATAGGCGACAGTGGGTTGGGCAAGGCTGCCGGTCGGCAGAAAAATCACAAACAGGGTGATGAGGATCGACCAGAGCCGCACACGCTAAATCCGGTTCGGGGTTAAACGGCCCCTCATGCGTCGATCGCTTCTTCGTCCACCGCTGCGGCATTTTCCTGAATGAAGGCGAAGCGGTGCGCCGGGTTGGTGCCCATCAGCCGATCGACCAGATCGCGCACGCTGGCGCGTTCCTCGACATCGGCGGGCAGGGTGATGCGGATCAGGCTGCGGGTCTTGGGGTCCATGGTGGTTTCGCGCAGCTGCATCGGGTTCATCTCGCCTAGCCCCTTGAAGCGGCTCACTTCGACCTTCTTGCCCTTGAACTCCTTGCGCATCAATTCCTCGCGATGCGCATCATCCTTGGCATAGAGGCTCTTGCCGCCAGCCACGATGCGATAGAGCGGCGGCTGCGCCAGATAGAGATGCCCGCGCCGCACCAGTTCCGGCATCTCCTGAAAGAAGAAGGTCATCAGCAGCGTGGCGATATGCGCGCCGTCCACATCGGCGTCGGTCATGATGACGATGCGGTCATAGCGCAGATTGTCGGGGTTACAGTCCTTGCGCGTGCCGCAGCCCAGCGCCAGGATCATGTCGGCAATTTCCTGATTGGCCAATATCTTGGCATTATTGGCCGACGCGACGTTCAAAATCTTGCCGCGCAGGGGCAGGATCGCCTGCGTCTTGCGGTCCCGTGCCTGCTTGGCCGAACCACCAGCCGAATCGCCTTCGACCAGGAAAATCTCGGTGCCTTCGGGGTTGTCGGTCGAACAGTCGGTCAGCTTGCCGGGCAGGCGCAGCTTGCGCGCGCTGGTCGCCGTCTTGCGCTTGACGTCCTTTTCCTGCTTGCGCTTGAGCCGCTCGTCCATCCGGTCGATGACATAGGCGAGCAGCGCCTTGCCGCGGTCCATATGGTCGGTCAGATAATGATCGAAATGATCGCGCACCGCATTTTCAACCAGCCGCGCCGCGTCGGGGCTGGTCAGGCGATCCTTGGTCTGGCTCTGAAATTGCGGATCGCGGATGAACACGGACAGCATGATTTCCGATGACGTCATGATGTCGTCGGCGGTGATGTCCTTCGCCTTTTTCTGGCCGATCAGGTCGCCAAAGGCACGGATACCCTTGACCAGAGCGGTGCGCAGCCCCGCTTCATGGGTGCCGCCATCGGGCGTCGGGATGGTGTTGCAATACCAGCTATAGCTGCCGTCGGACCAGAGCGGCCAGGCGACCGCCCATTCGACCCGGCCAGCGGTGCCAGGAAAATCCTGATTGCCCGCAAAAAACAGGCTGGTCGCACATTCGCGGTCGCCCACCTGTTCTTTCAGATGATCGGCAAGCCCGCCGGGGAACTGGAACACGGCTTCAACTGGCGTATCGTCGCTGATCAGTTCGATCGCGCATTTCCAGCGTATCTCGACGCCCGCGAACAGATAGGCCTTGGACCGGGCCAGGCGATGGAGCCGCGCAGGCTTGAACTTCTGTTCGCCGAAAATTTCCGTATCGGGGATGAAAGTGACCGACGTGCCGCGCCGGTTGGGGGCAGCGCCGACTTTTTCGAGCGTGCTGGTCGGATGGCCCTGCGAAAAGCTCTGGCGGAACAATTCCTTGTTGCGGGCAACCTCCACGACCGTGCTGGTCGACAGGGCGTTGACCACGCTGATCCCCACGCCGTGCAGGCCGCCCGACGTGGCATAGGCCTTGTCGGTGAACTTGCCGCCCGAATGGAGCGTGGTCATGATGACCTCCAGCGCCGACTTGCCGGGGAATTTGGGGTGCGGATCGACCGGGATACCGCGGCCATTATCCGTGATGGTCAGCCGGTTGCCCGGCTCCAGCGTTACCTCGATCCGGGTGGCGTGGCCCGCGACCGCCTCGTCCATGCTATTGTCCAGCACTTCGGAAGCCAGATGGTGCAGCGCGCGCTCGTCCGTACCGCCAATATACATGCCGGGACGACGACGGACCGGTTCCAGTCCTTCAAGCACTTCAATGGCGGAGGCATCATAGCCGGGGGAGGATGTGGGCTGGGCGGCGAACAGGTCATCGGACATGAGGACAAGCTATAGGCAGGCGCGCGATCCGCGCAAGCATTGTGCTGAAATGGCAACAGCAACAAAATGTTGCACTGCGACGTGAAACAAAAGCGCCGTTCAACCCGTTAGCGGATCGCAGTTGGGTTTTTACACCCGATCAGGCGAGGAGATTTTTCAATGCATTTCAACCGTATCGCGCCGCTTGGCGCCACCCTGGCGCTCGTTCTGGCGGCAGCGCCCGCCCTCGCGCAGGATAGCGGCACGGTCGACTGGACCGGTCCCTATGTCGGCGGGTCATTCGGCTATAATTTCCAGAAGAAGGACGGTGCCGAGCATCTGCGTTTCGATACCAACGCCGACGGCACCTATAATGACACCATTACGACGACGACCGGCGCCAATGCTTTCTCGCCCGGCACCTGCGGCGGCGCGGCGCGCGGCTCCACCCCGGCATCGGGCTGCGATGATGACAAGGATGCGATCGGCTGGATGGGGCATGTCGGCTATGACATGCAGTTTGGCGGCATTGTCGCCGGTGTCGTCGCCGAAGCGGGCAAGGCCTATATCAGCGACAGCGTGACCGAATATTCGACCACGCCGGCCTTCTACACCATGACGCGCCGGATCGACTGGAACGGCAATCTGCGCGCGCGCCTGGGCTACACCACGCCGGGCGGCATCATGCCCTACATCACCGGCGGTCTGGCCTATGCGAAGGTCAAGAACAGCTTTGCCACCAGCAATGGTGCCAACAGCTTCACCCAGGTTGATGCCAAGGAAGATGCATGGGGCTGGACCGCAGGCGGCGGTATCGAAGCGAAAGTGTCCGACAATTTCTCGATTGGCGCCCGCTATCTGTGGACCCGTTATAATGTCGGCGATTATCGCGTCGATGTCGGTGCGGGCAGTGCGCCTGCAACCAACCCGTTCCTGATCACCCCGTCGGGCGGCACGAGCATGAACCGTGGCGACAAGTTCGACACCCAGAGCGTGATGGTGACGACCAGCTTCCGCTTCTGATCCAGGCATAAAAAAAGGGCCGGTTCCTGCGAAGGAACCGGCCCTTTTTTTGTGCCTTGGCCAAATTTCTTATCGAACCCGTGGGCCACCAAAAGGCAGCGGCGGGGGCGGGCGGCGGGTGCCGCGCGGCAATTGCGCCTGATAGGCGCGGCCGCAATGTTCGACGCAATAGGGGAAGCCGGGGTTCACCTGCTCACCACAGAAATGGAAGTCCGGCTCGCCCGGATGCCCCATCGGCCATTTGCAGATCCGCTCGGTCAGATCGAGCAGCGATGTCTTGCCTGCAATCTCGGCGCTCGGCTTGGCGGGGACCAGACGGCGGGGCGGCGCAGGCGGGATCGGGGCCTGCTGGTCGCCCGGACCCTGACGCAGGAAGCCGCCCGGCCCGACCGATACGATGCGCGGCTGCGGCTTGGGCGCGACGACCGGCGCTTCGTCGGTGACGGGCGCAGGCGCGGCGGGCGCGGCTGCGGGTGTGAAGGCGCGGACCGGGGCCGGGGCCTCAGCTACGGGCGCGGGTGTTGCCGGACGCGGCGCTGCCTCTACCTCGGCCGCCGGAGCGGCGCTTGCGGGCTTACGCGGCGGCACCGCTGCTTTCTTGGGCGCGTCATTGGCCTTGACCGGCGAAGGACGCGATTGCAGGCCCAGGCGATGGGCCTTGCCGATCACCGCATTGCGGCTGACGCCGCCCAGTTCCTCGGCGATCTGGCTGGCGGTCAGGCCGCGCTCCCACATCCCTTTGAGCTGGTCGATACGCTCGTCGGTCCAGGACAATGAAACACTCCTCAAAATATCTGGCTGCGTCCCTATATGGGAAGCCGGTGCGCAGGTTCAAATCCATGAACAGCGCCCTTGCAGCAAATCCTCTCAGCCGATAGTCGATCCATCCATGAACGACCAGCCCAAAATTGCCCCATCCGCGCCCGCCCTGCCGCCATTCCCCGAACCGGGGGTGCCGGTGATTCGCAACATCAACTGGGCGGGCAGCTGGGCGCTATACCTCAAGGAAGTGCGCCGCTTCATGAAGGTCCAGCTTCAGACGGTGTGGGGACCGGCGATCACCACCCTGTTGTTCCTGGTCATCTTCATCGTCGCCCTGGGCGGCAGCGGCCGCACCGTGATGCTGCGCGGGCAGGCGGTGCCTTTCGCCGATTTCGTGGCGCCTGGCCTCATCATCATGGGCATGATCAACGCCTGCTTCGCCAATGCCAGCTTTCCGCTGATGGTGGGCAAAGTGCAGGGAACGCTGGTCGATTATCTGATGCCGCCCATTTCGGTCGGCGAATTGTTGGGTGCGCTGGTCGCCTCCTCGGTCACTCGCGCACTGTTCGTCGGTTCGGCGCTGTGGGCGGCGATGGCGCTGTGGCCCGGTGTCCATGTCACGCCTGCGCATCTTTGGGCGTTACTGTGGTTCGGGGTGATCGGCACCAGCTTCATCGCCTTTCTGGGCGTGCTGACCTCCATCTGGGCCGACAAGTTCGATCATAACGCCGCGGTCACCAACTTCCTCATCGGCCCGCTGGCGCTGCTGTCCGGCACTTTCTACTCGATCGACCGGCTGCCGCCCTTCTTTCAGGCGATCAGCCACGCCAACCCTTTCTTCTACATCATATCGGGCTTCCGCTATGGCTTCGTGGCAGCGGCGGACACCAATATCATCGTGGGCAGCAGCGTATTGCTGGCGCTCAATATCGGGCTTGGCGCGCTCTGCTACACGCTGTTGAAGCGCGGCTGGAAGATCAAGGCGTAGCGCTCAGGAAAAGGCGGCGAGGATCGGCATGATGGCACTGAGGACGATCACTATCGCCACCGCCATCAGCCAGTGACGCCAGCGGGGCAGGGCGCTGTCGTGCGCCTCTTCGTCCCACGGCCACATCAATGGCCGACACCGCCAAAGCGCGTGGACGCAAAGCCCGCCTCGATCATCGCACATTTCATAAGATGCGTATCACCCGCTCAGATATGGATGCCCTAGCATAGCATCTGGATGGCACAAAACCATGGGTTGGCAGTCCCGCGTTCAGGCGATGGTTACATTTCTCTGCCACATCGGGCTGCGATACCGCTTTGCAGCATGAAAGATTGACGATGAAGGTCGCGCCATGAAGATCGCCATAGTGTTCGGCACCCGTCCCGAAGCGATCAAGATGTTCCCCGTGATCCACGCCCTGCGCGCACGGCCCGGCGTGGAAACCCGCGTCATCGTGACGGCCCAGCATCGTGGCCTGCTGGATCAGGTGCTGGAGATTGCCGGAATCGTGCCGGACATCGACCTTGACGTCATGGTCCCCAACCAGACGCTCGACGGGCTGACTGCCAAGCTGATCGTCGAACTGGGCAAGGCGTTTGACGCGGAAAAGCCCGATCGCATTGTCGTTCATGGCGACACGCTGACCACCATGGTGGCAAGCTTGGCCGCTTATTATCGCAAGATCCCGGTCGCCCATGTCGAGGCGGGCCTGCGCAGCGGCGACATTCATCATCCCTGGCCTGAAGAGGTGAACCGCCGCGTGGTCGCCTGCATCGCCGACATGAATTTCGCGCCGACGCAGGCTGCCGCCGATGCGCTGCTGCGCGAAAGTCGCGATGCGGCGGGTATCCACATCACCGGCAATACGGTGATCGACGCGCTGCTCGCCACCCGCGACAGGGTGCTGGCCGATCCCATGCTCGCCAGTGGCCTCGACGATCTCGCCGCGCGCTTTGCGGGCAAGCGCATCATTGCCGTTACCAGTCACCGGCGCGAAAATTTCGGCGGCGGCATGGAGGCGATCGCCCGTTCCATCGCCGACATTGCCGCGCGGCCTGACGTCGCGGTGATCTTCCCGGTCCATCCCAACCCCAATGTCCGCCCGATCATGGACGCGGTGCTGGGCGACCTGCCCAATGTCGCGATGATCGAACCGCTCGATTACCCCCATTTCGTCCGCCTGCTCGATCTCTGCACGCTCGTCCTGACCGACAGCGGCGGCGTGCAGGAGGAAGCGCCCTCGCTCGGCAAACCGGTGCTGGTGATGCGGGAAACCACTGAACGGCCCGAAGGGGTGGAAGCGGGCACGGCCAAACTGGTCGGCACCGACCGCGCGCTGATCGTGCGTGAAGTGTTGGCGCTGCTGGACGATGAGGCGGCCTATGACGCCATGGCGCGGGCGCATAATCCGTTCGGCGATGGTCATGCGGCGGAGCGGATTGCCGCGATTATCGCGGGATAACGCACCCAAATCTTCCTCTCCCGTAGGGGAGAGGCAACGAGACTTGGCAGCTTGCTGCCTTAGTCGCAGTGGTGAGGGCGTCCGCCCTGACGTTGGCGCACAGCCCCCTCATCCAACTGCGCCTAACCGATCCTGCGGATACGGTAAGGCTCCATATCCTTCTCCCCCGCGGGGAGAAGGTCGATCTTCGCATCACCGTTACCGAAATCTTCAGCATTTCCGGGCAGAAACTGGGGCAAATCTTTAGCCTCATAAGGACTGCCCCTCCATGCCCGTCGACACCAAGCAGAAGGTTTCCGTCATCGGCCTTGGCTATATCGGCCTGCCGACCGCAGCCCTGATCGCCCGTGGGGGATGCCAAGTGGTTGGCGTGGATGTGTCCACGCATGTCGTGGAAACCGTCAATTCGGGCCGTGTGCATATCGAGGAGGTCGATCTTGACGGGCTGGTGCAGGGCGTCGTCGCGCGCGGCAATCTGCGCGCCAGCCTGACTGTCGAGGACAGCGACGTGTTCATCATCGCCGTGCCGACCCCGGTATCGGAAGATCGCGCGCCCGACATCAGCTATGTTCTGAAAGCCGCCCGCACCATCGCTCCGGTGCTGAAAGCAGGCGACACGGTGATCCTGGAATCCACGTCCCCGGTCGGCACGACCGAAGCGATGCGCGACGTCATCGGCACTATGCGCCCCGACCTGAAAATGCCCGGCAAGGGCGTACAGGGCGACATCGCCATCGCCTATTGCCCGGAGCGCGTTCTGCCTGGCCGCATCCTGGTCGAACTGATCGACAATGATCGCTGCATCGGCGGCATCACGCCCCGTTGCGCGCGCAAGGCGCTGGGCTTCTATCGCCAGTTCGTGCGCGGTGCCTGCATCACCACCACCGCCCGCGCAGCGGAGATGGTGAAGCTGGTGGAAAACAGCTTCCGCGACGTCAACATCGCTTTTGCCAACGAACTCTCGGTGATCGCGGAAAATATGGATATCGACGTGTGGGAAGTGATCCGGCTGGCCAATCGCCACCCGCGCGTCAACATCCTGTCGCCCGGTCCCGGCGTCGGCGGCCATTGCATCGCGGTCGACCCGTGGTTCATCGTCCATGGCGACCCGGAAAATGCCCGCATCATCCGCACCGCACGCGAAGTGAATGACGGCAAGACCGACTATGTCGTCGCCAAAGCCTCCGACATGATCGATGCCTTCGCCAACGAAAATGTCGCCTGCCTCGGTCTCGCCTTCAAGGCGAATATCGACGATTTCCGCGAAAGTCCGGCGGTCAAGGTCGCCGCGCGTCTCGCCCGCCGCTATGGTCGGCGGATCAAGCTGGTCGAACCCTATGCCCATGCCCTGCCGATGGAATTTGCCGGGACCGGCGCGGAACTGATCGATCTCGATACGGCTCTGGAACAATGTGGCGTGTTCGTCATTCTTGTCGATCATGACACGTTCAAATCTGTCCCCGTCGATGAACGTGTCGGCAAGGCTGTCTATGACACGCGCGGCATCTGGCCCGACCAGCCACGCCGCATCGCCGAACCGGCACCGGGGCGCGTCGCCGTCTGACAATCGGCCATCGGGCGCGACCCGTCGCGCCTGTGGTTGCCATCGCCGTGCCGCACCGCTACCCCCCGGCCTCAAGTGGGCCATAAGGGGGCAGTTGTGCAGATGACCATCAGGCAGATATGTGCCGCGATGACAGGCTGCGCCTTGCTGTCGGCCTGTGCCAGTGTCGAGCAGGCACCGCGCGGTGACGCCGCCTATGCGCTCATCCCGCCAGCACCCGCCATCGGTGCCGATTATCGCCTCTCCCCCGACGATGTGCTGCGTATCCAGGTCTATCATGAGCCGGGCCTCTCGCTGGAAGATGCGCAGGTCAGCGCGGCTGGCACGGTGCGGATGCCTCTGATCGGGGACGTGCCGGTTGCTGGCCTGTCATCGGGCGACGCGGCGGACCTGATCGCCGCGCGGCTGGGGCAGCGTTATCTGGTGTCGCCGCAAGTCACGATCTTCGTGAAGAAAGCGGTAGGCCGCCGCATCACCGTGGACGGCGAAGTGCGGGAGCCGGGTCAGTTCCCGCTCGACGGGCGGCTGACGCTCAGTCAGGCGGTGACGCTGGCCAAGGGGCCAACCCGCCTCGCCAGCCTGTCGCAGATCATTGTCGTGCGGCAGATTGACGGGCAGCGTCAGGCGGCGATGTTTGATCTTGCCGCGATCCGCCGTGGCAAGGCCGCCGATCCTGAAATCCTGCCCGGCGACTCAATCATCGTCGGCCTGTCGCGGGCCAAGGCGATTCTCGGCGGCTCGCTGCTGGCCGCGCCAGCGCTGGCTGCCGGGTTCATCGCTCTTGACGGGAAGAATTGATGAGCGCGGCTGACACCATCGCATCGGACGAAGGCCGCGCCGCCCGCTTCGCCGCCGCCACGCGCCACGGCTGGGCCGTGCTGCGCCGCCATCGCGTCATCCTGTTCGTCACCATGGCGCTTTGCCTGCTGGCGGGCGCGCTGTTCATCCTCATGTCCACCCCTGACTATCGCGCGACCGCCTCGGTCGAAGTGCAGGACATACCCGCCGGGGCCGCCGGGGCAGGGGCGCAGGCCACCCCGCGCGTCGCACCGGGGGACATCGAATCGCTGATGCAGACCGAACTGGAAGTGCTACGCAGCCGTGCGCTGGCCGAAGAGGTGGCGCGAGACCTGGCGCTGGTCGGCACCCCCACTTTCTTCGCCGGCATGGATCGCAAGCGCCCGACCGAGGGCGCGGGCAGCCTGACCCAGCGACAGGTCGAACAGGATATGGTCATCCACCTGCTGCGCGACAATCTGGAAGTCGACCTGCCCGGCAAGTCGCGCGTCCTGCGCATCAGCTTCGTCAGTGCCGACCCGGTCCTGTCGGCGCGCGTCGCCAACAGCTATGCCGACAGCCTGATCCGCGCGGACCTCAAGCGCGGTTTTGAATCAGGGGTTCAGGCCCGTCGCTTTCTGTTGGGCGAACTGGATGGGGCGCGCAATGATCTCGCGCGGGCGGAGCGCGATCTGGCGGTCTATGCGGCCCGTTCCGGTACGACGACGGGCGAAGCAGGCGAAAAGCCACGCCCCCCGGAAGGCAGCACGACCGCCCGTCTTGCCCAGCTCAACGCCTATCATGCCCAGGCGCTGGCCGATCGGATCGCAGCGCAAAAGCGGTGGGAAGGCGCACGTCGGGCCAGCGCGGAAACCCTGCCCGAAGTGCTGGGCAATGGCGCGATGCAAACGCTGATGGCCAGCCGCGCCGAAGCGCGCGCCGCCATTGTCGAGGAACGCCAGTTCCGCAAGGACGCCCATCCCGACATGCGCGAAGCCCGCGCGCGCCTGGCCGCGCTGGATGATCAGGCGGAGGTGATGGCCAACACCATCCGCGCCTCGCTGCGCGAACAATATGAGGTTGCGGTGCATGGTGAAACCCAGATCGCGGCTGAAATCGCCGATCTGGAACGGCAGGCGCAGACCGAACGCGGGCGCGACGTGCAGACCGGCATATTGGAACGGTCGGTCGATACCTACCGGATGCTGCATGACAGCTTGCTCCAGCGCTATCGCGACATGGCGTCGCAGGCCGGATTTCAGGCAGGCCGCATCCAGCCGCTCGATCGCGCTGCCGTGCCGACCCGGCCTTTTTCCCCCCGCATCGGCGTGACGCTGTTGCTGGCGTCGCTTGGGGGAATCGCGCTGGGCCTGCTGCTGGTCGCGGCCCGGCATATGTTCGACGATGCCGTGACGTCTGCCGATACGCTGGCGGAGCGGGTCGGACTGCCGCTGCTGGGCGCGGTGCCGGTGACCGGCGATGCACCCCAGCCGGTCGACATCTTCTCGCCGCTCGCCTCATCACTGCTGCTGGCTTCGGCGGGTGGCCTGCCGCGTTCCATCCTCGTCACCAGTGCGCAGGAGGGGGAGGGCAAGTCGCTGACTCTCCACGCGCTCGCTTTGGCGCTGGCGGGGCTGGGCAAACGCGTGCTGGTGATCGACGGCGACATGCGCCGCCCGGTCCAGCACAGCCTGTTCCGCCTGCCCGCTGGGCGCGGCATCAGCGCATTGCTGACCGGGCAGGCGAGTGCGGATCAGGTCATCGTCGAGACCGGCACGGCGGGCGTCGCCCTGCTCCCCTGCGGCGCTGTACCGCCCAACCCGGCCGAATTGCTGGCGACTCCGGCGCTCGAAGCCCTGCTGCTGGCGGTGCGCGAGGACTATGACACGGTGCTGATCGACGCGCCGCCGATTCTGGGCGGCACCGACGCGCTGTTGCTGGCGGGCAAGGTGCAGGCCAGCCTGCTCGTGGTCGAATGGGGCCGCAATCATCATGGCGGCCTGCGCGCCGCCGTGGACCGCCTGCGCCGTGCGGGCGGCGCGATCATCGGCGCCATCCTCACCAAACAGCAGGGGCGCACGATGGAATATGATTATCACCGAGGCGGGTAAGTCATACTCCTACATCCGTTCGTTTCGAGCGAAGTCGAGAAACGTAGCGCGCGGTTTCTCGACTTCGCTCGAAACGAACGGAGGCTGTGCTAAATCGCGATCAGGCCCGCGCCAGCAGTCCCTCAACCAGCCCGTCGAACAACCGCTTGCCGTCGGTCGCGCCATGGGCGGCCTCGATCACCCGTTCGGGGTGCGGCATCATGCCCAGCACATTGCCCTTGTCGTTCAAAATGCCCGCAATGTTGCGCGCCGAGCCATTGACGTTTTCGGCATAGCGCAGCGCGATCCGGCCTTCGCCTTCCAGCCGGTCGAGCGTCGCGTCGTCAGCGAAATAATTGCCGTCATGATGCGCGACCGGATAGGAAATCGCCTCGCCCGCTTCATAGCGGCTGGTAAAGGCGCTCTGCGCATTTTCCACCGTCAGTGCCACGTCGCGGCACACGAAATGCCCCCCCGCATTGCGCAGCAGCGCGCCGGGCAGCAGGCCGCTTTCGGTCAGCACCTGAAAGCCGTTGCAGATGCCCAGCACATAGACGCCGCGATCCGCCGCCTGCGCCACCGCCTGCATCACCGGGGACCGCGCGGCCATCGCGCCGGAACGCAGATAGTCGCCATAGGAAAAGCCGCCCGGCACGCCGATCAGGTCGATGTCGTCTGGCAGCTGCGTGTCACGATGCCACACCATGGTCGGTTTCGCACCGGTCGCGGCCTCGAACGCCACAGCCAGGTCGCGGTCGCAATTGCTGCCCGGAAAGACGATGACGGCGCTCTTCATGGCTCAGGCGACCTTTTCGATGCGGTAATTTTCGATCACCGTATTGGCCAGCAGCTTGCGGCACATGGCGTCGATATCCTCGTCACTGGTGCCATTTGCCAGGTCCAGCTCGATGAGCTTGCCCGCGCGCACATCATTGACGCCATCAAAGCCCAGGCCTTCCAGCGCATGGTGGATCGCCCGGCCCTGCGGATCGAGGACACCGCCCTTGAGGGTGACGAAAATGCGGGCTTTCATGAGGGGCGAACTCCTTGGCAACGACAGGACCGATCCTCGTGGATCGGGCGGATCGACTTTGCCGCTCCCTAGTCCCGGCGCGGCGGGGTGGCAAGCCATTATGCTTTTGTTAGCGACTGTCGCGATACTGTCATGCTGTAGAAATTCGGGGGAAGCATTGGGGCATGTCCGGGCTGGCGCTGGCGATGTTTGTCGGGCTGTTCGCATGGGGGCAGCAGATTGTGGGCTATGACGACCCGCATGGAAAGGTCCAGCTTGCCCTGCTCGCCACCTTCAGCTTCGGCCTGATGATCGGCTATCGCGCCAATCGTTGAGCGTTTTTCAATGCCAATCGTCCTGCCACTGCGCTAGGCGACCGGTATGACGCATGATTATGTCTATCTCATCTGCGCCTTCATCGCGGTCGCTATTTCGGGCTTGGCCAAAGGCGGCTTTGCCGGTGTCGGTGCGCTGGCCATGCCGATCATGGCGCTGGGGGTCGATCCGGTGCGCGGCGCGGCGATCCTGCTGCCGATCCTGATCCTGCAGGACGCCGTGAGCGTCTGGGCGTTCCGCAAAAGCTGGGACGGGCATATCTTGCGGGTGATGCTGCCTGGCATGGCGGTCGGGATAGCGCTTGGCTATCTGTTCGCGGCGCAGGTGCCTGAAACCACGGTGCTGGGCGCTCTGGGCGCGATTTCGATGCTGTTCGGGCTGCAACGTCTGTGGGTCGAGCGGGGCGGGGCCATCGTCCTGCCGTCCACCTCACCCGACTGGGTAGGGATGTTGTTTGGCGTCGCCAGCGGCTTCACCAGCCAGATCGCCCATGCCGGGTCGCCACCGTTTCAGATGTGGGTGCTGCCCAAACGGCTGCCGCGCGACATGCTGGTCGGGACCACGGCGGTTGCCTTTGCCACGATGAACTGGATGAAGGTGCCCGCTTACGCCGCTTTGGGGCAATTCACCCGCGCCAATCTGACCGCGACCGCCATGCTGGTGCCGGTCGCGGTGGTCGCGACGCTGGCGGGCGTGGCGCTGGTGCGCCGGGTCGACGCCGCACGCTTCTACACGCTCATCTATGTGCTGATGGTGCTGCTGGGCATCAAACTGATCGCCGACGCGCTGATGGCGTGACCTCTTAACACCGTTCGCCCTGAGCCTGTCGAAGGGTCGTTCTTCTTCGCGAAGAAGGACGGGGCTTCGACAGGCTCAGCCTGAACGGAATTTGAGTTTATTCCTTCTCGCGCTTCTTGCGATGCGTGTCGAGGTCCAGCACCGTGGTGTCCAGCCCTTCGGGCAGCAGACCCAAACGGCGCGCGACTTCCTGATAGGCTTCCACTTCACCGCCCAGATCGCGGCGGAACCGGTCCTTGTCTAGCTTCTCGTTGGTCACCGCATCCCACAGGCGGCAGCCGTCGGGGCTGATTTCATCGGCCAGGATGATGCGGCTGTAATCGCCGTCATATAGCCGCCCGAACTCCAGCTTGAAGTCGATCAGGCGGATGCCGATGCCCGCAAACAGGCCACACATGAAATCATTGATGCGGATCGCCATGTCGGCAATATCGTGCATCTCTTCCTGCGTCGCCCAACCGAAGCAGGCGATATGCTCTTCGGAGATCAGCGGGTCGCCCAGCGCATCGTCCTTGTAGCAATATTCGATCAGCGTGCGGGGCAGTTGCGTGCCTTCCTCAATCCCCAGCTTCTTGCTGAGCGATCCGGCGGCGACGTTGCGCACAATCACTTCGATCGGCACGATCTCCACCTGACGCACCAGCTGCTCGCGCATATTGAGGCGACGGATGAAATGGGTCGGCACGCCAATCTGGCCGAGCAGCGTGAAGATATGCTCGGAAATCCGGTTGTTCAACACGCCCTTGCCGGAAATCGTGCCCTTCTTCTGCGCGTTGAAGGCGGTTGCGTCATCCTTGAAATATTGGATGATCGTGCCCGGTTCCGGGCCTTCATAAAGGATCTTTGCCTTGCCTTCGTAAATCTGGCGGCGACGGGCCATGCGCGTTCCTGTCTGGTCAAAAATACTGCGCCCCGACAATCGCGAATCGAGAAGGATCAGCGGGTGCCGGGGCTGCTTGGGCCTCGCCCATAGAGCAAAGCGTGCGGACGTGCAATTGGGGCCAGCCTATAGCACATCCCCGAACATCGCCCAGATCAGCGCCAGCCAGGCCACCATGCCAACCGCGCCGATGATGACGCCCGATCGGGCGCGCAGGGTCGCGGCCAGGCCGCGCGGTTCATCATCATCCTCGATCATCCGCTGTTGTTAGCCGTCCGCTGTCTCCGGCTCAACCCGCGCCGTATCGCGATCGACCGCCATCAGCCGTTCGGTGAAGGATCGCCGCCACCAGCTGATATCCTGCTGCTCGACACTATCCATCATCGCCCGCCAGCGGCGCTTGCGCTCGTCCAGCGGCATGGCCAGCGCGCGCAAAATCGCGTCGGACATCTCCTCCGGGCTGTAGGGATTGATCAGCAGCGCGTCCTTGAGCTGCATCGCTGCCCCGGCAAAGCGCGACAGGATCAATACGCCCGGATCGTCCGGGTTCTGTGCCGCGACATATTCCTTGGCGACCAGGTTCATCCCGTCGCGCAATGGCGTCACCAGCCCGATCCGGGCGCTACGGTAAATCCCTGCCAGCTTGTCGCGCGGATAGCCTTGGTTGACGTATCGGATCGGCGTCCAGTCGACATCGCTATATTCGCCGTTGATCCGACCTGCCAACGCATCCAGCGTCGCGCGTATCTGCTGGTAACTTTCGACCTCTCCGCGAGACGGCGGCGCGATCTGGGTGAGCAGGACCTTGCGATGCTGGTCGGGGTTGTCCTTCAGGAAACGGGCATAGCCGTTGAACCGCTCCTCCAGCCCCTTGCTATAGTCGAGCCGGTCGACGCCGACGATCATCGCGCGCTCCTGAAGCGATGCGCGTATCTGTTCGTACATATCGCGTGCGGCGTTGCTGACAGCGGCCTCGGCAAACTCCCTGGCATTGATGCCGATCGGGCAGGCGACGGCCTGGATCGTGCGGTCGCCCACGGTGACGAAATCACCGTCCACGCTGCCGCCCATTTCCTTTTCCACATAATGGCGGAAGGATTCGAGCCATTCCTCGGTATGGAAACCCACGACATCATAGGCAAACAGGGTGCTGACCAGCTTGGTGTGATGGGGCAGGGAAACCAGCAATCGGGTCGGTGGCCAGGGTATGTGCAGGAAAAAGCCCATCCTGTTGCGATGGCCCCGGTCGCGCAGCATCTGGCCCAGCGGGATCATGTGATAATCATGGACCCAGATGACATCTTCCGGCTCGATCAGTGGGGCTGCGGTATCGGCAAAGCGCTGGTTGACGCGATTATAGCCGCCCTCGAAATCGCGGGCATATTCGGCCAGGTCGATGCGGAAATGGAACAGCGGCCACAGCGTCTTGTTGGCGTATCCGTTATAATATTCATCGACATCCTGTTCTTCCAGGTCGATCGTCGCGGTCTTGACGCCATCATCCTCGGAAAAGCCGATATGGCCGGTGAAATTGTCAGTGACCTCGCCCGACCAGCCGATCCACATCCCCCGACTCTCGCGCAAGGCCTGCGACAGTGCGACCGCCAGCCCGCCCTGATTGCCCGACTTGCTGGGCCGGGACACACGGTTTGAAATGACTATCAGACGGCTCATGGCAGTCGGCTCATCGCATCACGCTCCACGGTTTGCTCAACAGGACGGCGCAGTTGATGATGCCGACCAGCGAATAGGTTTGTGGATAATTGCCCCACAATTCGCCTGTCGCCGGATCAATATCCTCGGACAATAATCCAGCTGCCGTGCGGCGGGTCAGCATCTCCTCGAACAGGGTTCGCGCTTCCTCCGTGCGGCCGGTGCGATGCAGCGCCTCGATCAGCCAGAAAGTGCAGACATTGAACGCGGTCACCGGTTCGCCAAAATCATCGGGCGCGCTGTAACGCAGCATGTCATTGCCCCGCCGCAAATCCGCCTCCAGCGCCGCCAGCGTGCCGATGAACATCGGGTCATCCGCCGTCAGGAAGCGCAGATCGAGCAGTTGAAGCAACGACGCATCGCGCGAATCATCCTCGAAATTGGCCGAGATCGCCTGACTGTCCGCCCGCCACGCCGCCTCGACGATTCGCGCTTTCATCGTGACGGCCCGGTTCTGCCAGTGCGCCGCGCGCAGCGGCAGGTCGAGCGCCTGTGCCGCATGGGCCAGCCGGTCGCACGCCGCCCAGCACATTACCGCGCTATAGCTGTGAACATGCGCGCGGGTCCGCAACTCCCACAATCCCGCGTCCGGCTGGTCATAGACGGTCCAGGCCCGCTCACCCACCGCCTCCAACGCCTCGAAATCGGCATGGCCCGCCATGCGCAGCAGCCGCTGGTCGATAAAGCCCTGCACCGACGACAGCACGATCTGGCCATAGGCGTCATGCTGGATCTGGCTATAGGCCGCATTGCCCACCCGCACCGGACCCATGCCGCGATAGCCGGGCAGCTTGTCGGCCTCCCATTCGGTCAGCGTCGCATTGCCCCGTACATCATAGAGCGGCTGGATATGCCCGCCCTTCGCACCATCGACGATGTTGCGCAGATAGACGAGATAGCTTTCCAGCACATCGAGCGCGCCAAGCCGGTTGAGCGCCTCGACCGTATAATAGGCGTCGCGCACCCAGCAGTAGCGATAGTCCCAGTTCCGCCCCGAATCGGCATGTTCGGGGATGCTGGTCGTCAGCGCCGCGACGATTGCGCCAGTCTCTTCATGCTGGCATAATTTCAGGGTGATGGCCGAACGGATGACCGCTTCCTGCCACTCCGCCGGGATCGCCAGGCCACGGACCCACAGCCGCCACTCCTCGATCGTGTCGTCCAGCATCCGCTCGATCGCCGGGCGCAGCGCATCGGAAAAACCCTCGTCCGGCCCCATGAAGAAATGCGCGTCCTGTTCCAGCCGGAACCAGCTTTCCTGCGCGATCAGGCCAATGGGCGCATCGGTCGACACCCGCATCGCCATATAGGACAGCACCATGCGGATATGGTTGGAGCCATAGCTGATCGGCACGCTTTCCGCATTCCACGCCGTGGTCGGGCGCAACCGCATCCTTATGCGCGGCGAACCGGCCACCGGGCGCACGATCCGGGCAAAGGCGACCGGCCGATACATACGGCCCTTATGCTTGTGGCGCGGGCAGAAATCGAAAATCTCGATCGCATTGCCCTGCGCATCGCTCTGCCGCGTGACCAGCACCGGCGTGTTGCGCAGATAATGCTGCTCCACCGCAACGCAATTTTCCAGTTCGATCGCCCAGAAGCCGCAGGCCGCGTCATCATCCCATTCGCCATCGTCCAGCAGCGCGGAAAAGACCGGATCGCCATCGACGCGCGGGACGCAGGCCCACACCATGCGACCGGCCCGGTCGATCAGCGCCGACGCCTGGCAATTGCCGATCGGCCAAAGGTCCAACGTGCGGGCGTTCCCGCCCAATATCGGGTGGTTGATGCTGTTTATCGGTCTGCCCCTCATGCTTTTTGGCAAATTGAAGGGGCACGGCTCATTCGAGCCGCGCAACCCCTTCTCCAAGATAATGCCTGACAGTGGCTGCCTGTTCCAAATTATATGCGGCTCGCGTTTCTCGCACAGGTCCAACCAAAATGCCAACCCCGCCCAAATCTGAAGCGGCCGCAAAGCCTTCCTCATCGGTTACGTCGTCGCCGATAAAGACGGGGATGCCGCCCATCATCGGAGTTTGCGCCATCAACCTGTGGACCGCGCTGCCCTTGTCCGCGCCGTCGGGCCGCAACTCATAGAGCATCTTGCCCTGTTGAAGCGTCAGGCCATTGCCAACCCATTTCCGCGCCAGTGCATGAGCTTCGTCCTGCCAGACCGGCGCGCCGCGATAATGCAGTCCGACGCTGATCGACTTGCGTTCGACCAGCACGCCGGGCTTGTCGGCGGCAAAGGCATGGAAGGCGGCTTCGGCATCATCAATCGCCACCGGGCGCGGTGGCGCCTCGACCGCGCCGCCCGGTCGCGCAAATTCCAGCCCATGCGTCCCGGCCAGCAGGAAATCGCCAAAGCCCAACGCGCGCAACGTTTCAACCGATCGTCCACTGATGATCGCCAGCCGCCCGTCCAGCCGCTCCCGCAATGTCAGGAGCAACGGCACCAACCCATCGTCCACGATCACCCCGTCCGGGGTCGCGCTAATGGGCGTCAGCGTCCCGTCAAAGTCGAGAAACAGCGCGGCACCGGTCAACAGCGCGGGCGGGGGCGGGGGAAGGGGATGATCGAACACGGGCGCAAAGTGGCGTCTCGCCCGCGATCCGCAACCCCCATCCTCGATTTTACGCGCCGCACCGGCTGTCGTCGGACCAGGGTGCCGACCAGTGGATGCAGTGCAGCACCCGGAACGCCTGCATGATCCGCGCGATCAGCCGGTCGATCCAGGCGCTGGTTTCGACATGGTTCTCAGTCCACAATTGGGCGTCATACTGGTCGCGCATGGTCGCGATCCTTTCGATTGAAATAGTGCAGCTTTGCGAAACCGCCAATGCGCCGTTGCCGTAGCGATCACCAACAAAAGCATGGACAGCGATTATAAGCCTGCCTTATGCAAAGCCATGTCCGTCCTGCCCCCGCTCTCCGCCGTCCGCGTGTTCGAGGCAGCCGCCCGGCTCGAAAATTTCACCGCCGCCGCGCAGGAACTGGGTATGACCCAGGCCGCCGTCAGCTATCAGATCAAATTGTTGGAGGAACGGCTGGGGCTGAGCCTGTTCCAGCGCGCTGGCCGCCGCGTGAGTTTGACCGACAAGGGACGGGAAATTGCGCCCGTCATCATCCGCGCTTTCGATCAGATGCGGCAGGGTTTCGCCGCTCTGGCGCAGGATCATTCGACCGTCCTCACCATCAGCTGCACCAACAGCTTCGCCCATCTCTGGCTCGCGCCTCGGATCGGCGCGTTCCAGATGCGCCATCCGGGGCTGGCGGTGCGGATTCAGGCCGAAGATGCCGTGGTCGATCTCGCCCGCGCCGGGGCTGATCTGGCGATCCGCGGTGGGAAGGGCGACTGGCCGGGGCTGGAGGCGCGACTGCTGACCCATAACCGGCTCGCGCCGATGTGCAGCCCGGCCTGGCTGGCGCGCAACGGTCCTGTCGCCGATGCGCAGGCGCTCCACGCCCTGCCGCGCCTGTCGCCCGACGATATGTGGTGGCATGAATGGTTCGCGGCCATGGGGGTGGAGGCGGACCCGGCCGACGGGCCGCCCGGCATCGCGCTCGACAGCCAGGTGATGGAAGGCCGCGCCGCCATTGGCGGGCAGGGGATCGCCATCCTCAACCTGTTCCTTTGGAAGGCGGAGCTGGAGGCGGGCCTGTTGGTCGAAGCCATGCCCTCCTATGTCCGCGAATTTGCCAGCTACTGGATCGTCTATCCGCCCCACGCCCGCAACACGCCCAAGGTAAAGGCCTTTCGCGACTGGATCAGCGCGCAATTCGCCGCCGCCATCGCCGACGACCCGGAAGGACGCTACTTGCCCCGTGACGCATGATGCGTATGTTCATGCGCATATCATATGCAGGAGTCGGTTGTGACCAAGCATGAACGGATCGGGACGCGCAAGGCAACCAACCTGTCGCTCGACAGCGCGCTGGTGGAGGATGCCAAGGCATTGGGCATCAACCTCTCGCGCGCCTGCGAAGCCGCCCTCCGCCAGGAAATCGCTGCCGAACGGGGGCGAAGGTGGAAGGAGGAGAATGCACAAGGCATTGCCGCCTCCAATGCCTATGTCGAAAAACATGGCCTGCCGCTCGAAAAATACCGGATGTTTTGATGGCGCGGTTTTGCGCGCATCGCCTGCCCGACGGCGGCTGGGTTCTGGATTGTCAGGCCGACCTGCTCGATCATCTGACTACCCGCTTCGTCGTGCCGCTCATTCCTGTCGCGGACGTCGGCACACCGATGGCGCGGCTCAATCCCCGTTTTGAGATTGATGACGAAATACTGGTAATGATGACCCAGTTTGCAGGTGCGGTTCCCGCGCGGTCATTGGAGCAGCCAGCCTTGCCGCTTCACGATCATCAGGATGCCATCGCCGCCGCGCTCGACATGCTGCTGGTGGGATTTTAACGCGCCGGCGCCATCCCCGCTAAATCTCCGTTTCCGTTTCGTCCCCGTGCTGCTATCCCGCCCGTGATGACCGATTTTCGCGACCCGTTCGACAGTATTAAGGACCATCCGTTCGACGCTGCGTTGTCGCAACGCTATCTCGTCTATGCGCTGTCCACCATCACGGCGCGGTCGCTGCCGGATCTGCGCGACGGGCTGAAACCGGTGCATCGCCGCCTGCTCTGGGCGATGCGGCTGCTCAAGATGGAACCGTCCGGCGCGTCGCCCGACGTGCTGGTCGCCAACCCTGCCCGCAACGGCACCAGTTACAAGAAATGCGCCCGCGTCGTGGGCGACGTCATCGGCAAATATCACCCCCATGGCGACAGCAGCGTCTATGACGCGATGGTGCGGCTGGCGCAGGATTTCGTCCTGCGCACGCCTTTGGTCGATGGCCAGGGCAATTTCGGCAATATCGACGGCGATAATGCCGCCGCCATGCGCTATACCGAAGCGCGCCTGACCCAGCCCGCCGCGGATCTGATGGCGGGCCTCGACGAAGGCACGGTCGATTTCCGCCCGACCTATAATGGCGAAGATGAAGAGCCGGAGATTTTCCCCGGCCTTTTTCCCAATCTCCTCGCCAATGGCGCCAGCGGCATCGCGGTCGGCATGGCGACCAGCATCCCGCCGCATAATGTCACCGAAATACTCGACGCCGCAGCTTTGCTGATCGACAATCCCGATACGACACATGCCGCGCTGATGGCGGTGGTGAAGGGACCGGATTTCCCGACCGGCGGCGTGCTTGTGGATAGCCCGGCGATCATCGCCGAAGCCTATGCCACCGGGCGCGGCGCGTTCCGCACCCGTGCACGCTTTTCGACCGGCAAGGATGATCAGGGCGTCTGGGAACCGACCGGCATAGAAAAATTGAGCGGCGGCACCTGGCAACTGGTCGTCAGCGAAATCCCCTATCAGGTGCAGAAGGGCAAGCTGATCGAGCAGATTGCTACGATCATCAACGACAAGAAGCTGCCGATCCTGGAGGATGTGCGCGACGAAAGCGATGAGACGATCCGCATCGTCATCACGCCCAAGACGCGCAATGTCGATCCGCAGATACTCAAAGACAGCCTCTACCGCCTGACCGATCTGGAAAACCGCTTCCCGCTCAATCTGAACGTGCTGGACGCCACCCATACGCCGCGCGTGCTGGGGCTGCGCGCCGTGCTGGTCGAATGGCTCAAGCATCAGATCGACGTGCTGGTCCGCCGTGCACAGCATCGCCTCGCCAAGATCGCCGACCGGCTTGAACTGCTCGACGGCTATATCATCGCCTATCTCAACCTGGACCGGGTGATCGAGATCATCCGTACCGAGGATGAGCCGAAGCTGGTGATGATGGACGAATTTGCCCTGACCGACCGGCAGGCCGAAGCCATCCTCAACATGCGGTTGCGTTCTCTGCGCAAGCTGGAAGAGATGGAATTGCGCCGCGAACATGCCGATCTGGTGGCGGAGCGGGACGATCTGCAAAAGCTGGTCGAAAACCCGCAGCGCCAGCGCGCCAAGCTGAAGCGCGACATCGCCGCGCTGCGCAAGCGCTACGGGCCGGACACTGTCCTTGGCCATCGCCGCACCCTGGTCGAGGAAGCCGGACCCGCGCGGGAAATCCCGCTGGAGGCGATGATCGAGCGCGAGCCGATCACCGTTATCCTGTCCGAACGCGGCTGGATCAGGGCGATGAGCGGCCACCGCGATCTTGCCGCCGCCGACACGCTGAAATTCAAGGAAGGCGACGGTCCGCAATTTGCCTTCCACGCCTACACCACCGACAAGCTGCTGCTCGCCACCTCCACCGGTCGCATCTATACTCTGGGGTCGGACAAGCTGCCGGGTGGGCGCGGCTTTGGCGATCCGGTGCGTTCGCTGGTGGATATGGACAATGAAGGCACGATCGTCGCCTTCATGCCCGCACGGACCGGGACCGACCTGTTGCTGGCTTCCTCCGACGGGCGCGGCTTCATCGCAGCGGTGGCAGAGATCATGGCCGAAACCCGTAAAGGGCGTCAGGTCGTCAACATCCGCACAGGCGCGAAACTCGCCGTCATCCGCCAGGTCGCGCCGGGCGCGGATAGCGTCGCGGTGATCGGCGAGAATCGCAAGCTGCTGGTATTCGCGCTGGATGAAATGCCCCGCATGGCGCGTGGGCAGGGGGTGCAGATGCAGCGCTATCGCGATGGCGGCCTGTCCGACGCGATCGCCTTCCGCCTGTCCGATGGCCTCAGCTGGACCATGGGTGGTGAAACCGGACGGACCCGCACCGAATCGGACATGACGCCGTGGAAAGTGGCACGCGGCGCAGCCGGACGGATGCCGCCAACCGGCTTCCCGCGCGACAATCGCTTTTAATGACCATTTTTTACAACGGTTGCTGGATCGTTTCCTGAAAATTTACCGCTTCCCGATATGGCCAACGCATGGAATCCATTTCGGTGCGCAACTGGCCAGTCGGAGAGACCAGCAAGGACCCTGTCTCAGGGATAGCGGGCGCGCATCCGTCGTACGTGGTAGCGCCGACCTATTGGCTGGCCGCCCTGTCGCAGGCGGCGGCAATTTTATCGCACCATGACAGCATATTATCGTTGGTCGAAGGCAATGATCGTTTTCTGCAAGCCTTTCGCCAGCATCAGGAAAGGGACGGTGCCGTCTCGCAGGCTGCGACGACATGGCGCGAACGCATCCTGAAATTCATTCAATCGAATCAGACCGCCGACAGTTTCGAAATCCGCCGCGATGGCAAGCTGGGGCCGGAATATTTCATGTGCACCATCGGCCGACTGCCGGCTGATGCGGATCGCCCCGAACTCTATCTGTTCACCGCGACTGACCGCACCAGCGAACGCACGATCGAAAAGAATCTGCGCCGCGAATTGCTGTCCGACGGCTTGACCGCACTGCCCAACCGCACCGGTTTCGGCGAAGAAATTGACGACCGGATCACCAACACGGTCTGGCCCGACAATGCCCAGTTCGGCATCATCGCCATAGACCTCAGCCGGTTCAGCCGGGTCAATGAATCGCTCGGCCCCATGGCGGGCGATGAATTGCTGATCACGGTCGCCAAGCGGCTCAAATCCAGCCTGCGGCAGGGCGATGTGCTGGCCCGCATCGGCGGCAATGATTTTGCGATATTTGCCCGTCTCAACAATGGCTTGTCCGACGCATTGCATATCGTCCAGCGCGTCAAGGAAGCGCTCAGTTCACCGATTCGGCTGAGCGATCTGCAAATCCGGGTCGACTGCGCGATCGGCTGCGTCCTGTCGACCAGCCTGAGCGATGATCCCGACGATATCGTCCGCAAGGCGCAGGCCGCGGTCAAGATCGCCAAGCGCAGCGGCAAGGTGGAAATCTACCGCAACGGCGTCCTCAAGGAAGCGCAGCGCCGCTTTTCGATCGAAAGCCGGCTGCGCGACGCACTGGCCCAGGGCGGCCTGTCGCTGGCCTATCAGCCACTCATCCACCTCCAGACTGGCGAGATTACCGGGTTCGAGGCGCTCGCCCGTTGGGATGACGAGGAGCTGGGCAACGTCTCCCCGGTCGAATTCATCGCCGTGGCCGAGGAAAGCGGGCTCATCACCCCGCTGGGCCGCTGGGCCGCCTATGAAGCGGCGCAGGCGCTATCGCGCTGGGACGCCAAATTCGGCCAGCCCATGCCCGTCGGCGTCAACGTCAACCTCTCGCCGATCCAGATGGCGCGCGATGATGTGGCGTCCATGTTTGAAGAAGCGCTGCGCTATTCGGGCATAGCCGGGCGTCGCCTGACCGCCGAAGTCACCGAAAGCGCGATCATCGCCGATCCCGACAAGGCGCGCAAATTGCTGTTCGCGCTCAAGGATTTGCATATGTCGATCGCGATGGACGACTTCGGCACCGGCTTTTCCAACCTCGCCAGCCTGCACAGCCTGCCGATCGACATATTGAAGATCGACCGCAGCTTCGTGTCGTCCATGTTGGAGGATCGCGACAAGACGGTCATCGTCCGCACCATCCTCTCTCTCGCCGAATCGCTTAATCTCAAGGTCACGGCCGAAGGGATAGAAACGCAGGAACTCGCCCATGCGCTCCAGCAAATGGGGTGCTGGCAGGGGCAGGGCTATCATTTCGCCAAGCCGATGGCGGAACAGGACGCCTTCGATTATTGGCGCGCCCGCTGGAATTTCGAAACGGTCTGATCGGCAATAGAGCCAACCCGCGCGGCATCCGGGAAGCCCTCCGCGACCCACATATCCTGGACGATATTCAACGCCTTGGCGACATCCGGGCCAGGTTCCAGCCCACGCGCAATCAGCGCGCCACCGCTGATCGGCAGCTTGGGCGGCGTCCAGTCGGCCAATGCAGCCACGCCCGACAGGTCAGCATCACCATTCAGCAGCAACCGGTCGATCGCTCCCTCAACCCCGATATGCCAGGCCAGCGCCCGGATCGGCGCATCGCCGAGGCCGCCCTCCAGCGCAATCGTCAGCCGCTTGCGCGCCTTGTTCGATAATTTAAGCCGCGCCCCCACCAGATCGGCCCGCGCCGCATCGGGCGGCAACAGGGCCGCCAGCCGCCGCAGCGCCGATGGCGCGACGCCCGCCGCATCCTCCCGCGCCATCAACCGCGCCAGCCGGTCGATTCCCGCGCTATCCACTTCGGGCAAAACCGGCGTCAATATCCCGCCATCCACCATCAACCGCAGCGCATGGATCGGTGCCGCCACCCCCAGCAATTTCAGCAGCTCATCGGCAATCCGCTCGCGCGACAGCGCCATCAGGCTGTTGGCCGCCGCGACGCAGGCGGCATAGGCGACATTGTCCAGCTCATCGTCGCCATAGCGCGCCAGAAAGCGGAAATAGCGCAATATCCGCAGATGATCCTCGGCAATCCGCGCGTCAGCATCGCCGATGAAGCGCAACCGCCGCGCTTCCAGGTCAGCTATTCCGCCGAAAAAGTCGGTAATCTCGCCGCTCAGCGCATCGGCATAGAGGGCGTTGATCGTAAAGTCCCGCCGCGCCGCATCCTCGCGCCAGTCGTCGGTATAGGCGATGATCGCGCGCCGCCCGTCGGTGCTGACGTCGCGGCGCAGCGTCGTAATCTCCACCGGCCAGCCTGCAATCACGGCGGTGATCGTGCCATGCTCGATGCCGGTCGGCACCGCCTTGATCCCCGCCGCCTTCAGCCGGTCGACCACATCATGCGGGTCCAGCGTTGTCGCAATGTCCAGGTCGTTGACCGGCAGCCCCAGCAACCCGTCGCGCACCGCGCCGCCGACGAAGCGTGCCTTGCCGCCCGCCGCATCCAGCGCCACCAGCAACTCATCAAGCCCCGGACGATGCCGCCATGGCGCATCGGGCAACAGCACGCTCATGCCGCGCCCAGCCTGCGCGACAGGTTCGCCAGGATCGCGGCGGTCACGCCCCATATCCGCCGTTCCTGCCACATGATCTCATGATAATGGCGCACCACCCCTTCAAATTCGACGGCATGTTGGGTCCGGTTGGCCGGGTCGAGCGCATAGGCGAGCGGGAGTTCGAACCAGTCCGCCACCTCGCTTTCCTGCGGTCGCAGCGGCAGGTCGGGCGGGATCACCGCCAGCACCGGCACGATGTCGAATCCGGTAAAGGTGTGGTAACGGTCGGACGTGCCGATCACCTGCGCCAGATGCGGCGGCAGGCCGATCTCCTCCTCCGCTTCCCGCAGCGCACCTGCAATCTCGTCAGCGTCGCTCGCATCGACCCGCCCACCGGGAAAGGCGATCTGCCCGGCATGTTTGCGCAATCGTTCCGACCGCTGGGTCAGGATCAGCCCCGGTTCGGCCCGGTCGGTGATCGCCACCAGCACGGCGGCGGGCGCCAGCGCAATATCTCCGTCGATGCGCGGATCGCGCGTGTCCGACGGCAGAAATACGCCACCGCGGCTATGCCCCTCGGCCAGCGCGGCGCGCAGCCGCTCCGCCAGGGTCATGCCGCGCCGTCCAGCGGGAAGAAGGCGCCATTGCTCCACAGGCCTATCCGCTCGGCCCCTTCATCCAGCGCCAGATTCATCAGCTCATAATAGACACTGCGCACGACCAGCGCCTCCAGCCCGGCGCGGACATGCAGATAGGGATGCGGTCCGTCCGCCGTTTCACGGATCAGCAGCGCATTGTCCGGCCCCGCCGCGATCAAATCGCCGGTATTCAGCCTAAACGCCAGCGCCCGTTCGCGCCCTTCGCCCTCGCTCTTGAGTTCCACCGCCACGAACGGCGCATCCTCGACCGCGATGCTCAGTTTTTCGACCGGGGTGACCAGCACATAGCTGCCGTCCGCCTCGCGCCGCAATATGGTGGAAAACAGCCGCACCATCGCTTCCCGCCCAATCGGCGATCCCTGATGAAACCATGTGCCGTCGCGCGCGATCCGCATCTCGCTGTCGCCGCAATGGGCCGGGTTCCATTTCTCCACCGGCGGCAGTTTTTTTTCGGCAAGCAGGCGCGCAATGTCGCTCAGCGACAGGTCGGCCAGGTCGGGTATCGGGTCCATCGGCATGGCCTAGCAGATAGGATCGCTGCGTCCCGATGGCAAAGGGGTATTCAGCCAGTAACGCGAATATCGGGACCAAGCATCCCCGTGCCGCCTATACTGCGACCATCGACCGACAACGCCAGCAGGCGGCGCTGCTCGACCGGGCCGGGCGCGCGCCATCCGCCGGTATCGTCGGCGCCAAAGCCCCAGAAACGGCCATAATATTCGGGGTCGCCAATCATCATCAGTGGCGGCGTCCCCTCTGCTCGTGCCGCCGCGACCACCGCGTCCATCATCGCCCGGCCATGGCCACCATTTTGATGGGCAGGATCGACCGCCACAGGGCCGACCATGATATAGGGAAGCTGCGTTCCGTCATCCTGCGTCAACGCCACCGGCCAGCTTTGCAGCGATCCGATCAGCGCGCCATCACCGTCCACCACGGCAAAGGAGAGCGCGGGAATCCACGCCACCGTCCCGCGAATCAGATAGGCTGTCCGTCCATGCCGGTCCGTGCCGAACGCATCGTCGAGCAGCCGCTCGATTGCGTCTGGGCGCTGGCTTTCGAGAGGGACAATCATAGACACGTCTTGCCGATCCGCCATCAATGGCGCATGGACCGCGCCGGGAGCGGCGGGCTTTACCGCCCGCATCGCAAAATGAAAGACTAAACTGGCCCCGCCTGACAGCAGGAAAGGGCCGGATATGGCGGGCCATGCAGACTGGATTTGACGATTTTTTGACGCTGGAGGTCAATAACCTCCATGTCGATGTGCTGACCGGCATTTATTCGGAGGAGACGCATCTCCCCCAGCCGCTGCGCATCTCCATCCGCGCGCGGCTGACGATCGCCGATCATTATGATCCCGACACGCCACTGACGCAGTCGAAAAATTATATGGACCTCAAACATGCGGCCTCGACCGCTTTGCCCGATGGTGTTCACTTCACCCTGATAGAGGCGGTGGCCGACCATATCATCGACACCATCTTCCTTCAGGGCGACAATGTGACCCATGTCGACGTGAAGATCGTCAAGCTGGCCCTGTCCGAACGCGGCGAGGAGATTGGCATTACGCTGGGCCGTAGCCGGAAATAGCTTCCGCTATTTTTTGCGGCCATAAACCCGGCGAAAAAAATCCTCCCCTGCAAGGGGAGGGGGACCGCTGGCGTCGCCAGTGGTGGAGGGGTGTCACCCTATCGAGAAGGCGACACCCCTCCGTCTGGCCTGCGGCCATCCACCTCCCCTTGCAGGGGAGGATCAGCTTTGTTCAACAGCTAATATCGCGTTTGCAGGCCACATAGCCCGCCTATTTCTTGATCAGTCCGATCTCGATCAGCCGCTCGGTCAGATAATCATGCGCGCTGATCGGCGGGTCGCGGCGCGGATTGGCGTCGCTCACGCATTGCGGCAGCGCGTCGATCATCACGTCGGGGCGCAGGTGCAGGAAGAAAGGCATCGAATAGCGCGAATGGCCGCGCCGCTCCGGCGGCGGATTGACCACGCGATGGCTGGTCGATGGCAGCCTATGGTTGGTCAGCCGCTGCAGCATGTCGCCGACATTGATCGCCAGCGCGCCGGGCGGCGGCACCACCGGCAGCCAGTTGCCGTTGCGGTCTTTCAGTTCCAGCCCGCCTTCTTCGGCCCCCAGCAACAGGGTGATCAGGTTTATATCCTCATGCGCACCAGCGCGAATGCCCGGCGCTTGCGGCGATACCGGCGGATAATGGAGCAATCGCAGGATCGAATTGCCCCGGTCGATCGGCCCGTCGAACCAGCGTTCCTCCAGCCCCAGATAGAGCGCGATCGCCGACAGCAATTCCGCGCCGACCCGGTCGAACTCGGCATAGAGTTTGGCAAAGACCGGCCGGAACGCGGGCAGTTCATCGGGCCAGACATTGGGCGGCATCGTCTCGGCCAGCGGATCGCCCGGCGGCAGATCGCGCCCGACATGCCAAAATTCCTTCAGGTCATTCTCGCTCGCGCCCTTGGCGATTTCCGTGCCGAACGCGGTATAGCCGCGCTGGCCGCCATTATATTTGGCATCATGGGCGCGCTTGGCGGCTTCGGGCAGAGCGAAAAAGTCGCGCGCCAGCGTCCATCCCGCATCGATCAGCGCCGGGTCCATGCCATGATCGCGCACCATTGCGAACCCGAATCGCTGGAAGGATTCGCCGAACCCCTGCGCGAAATCCGCCTTGCTCAACTCCGCCATCGACAGGACGGGCACCTGATCCAGCACCGATTGCGACACTTTATACTTCTCCGAAAATACGGGTCCGAAAACTCTGGGGCGGAGCGTGCAACATAAGGAACACGCACCGATATTCCCATCCTTGATCGCGGCGAAGCGGTGATGCAAGGAGGCAAAATGAACTATTGGCTGATGAAATCGGAACCCGATGTTTTTTCCTATGACGACCTGGTCGCCAAGGGGAAGGCGGAATGGGACGGCGTGCGCAATCACACCGCCCAGATCAATATGAAGGCGATGCGCCGGGGCGACCTGGCGCTCTTCTACCACAGCAATATCGGTGTAGAGGCCGTGGGCATCATGGAAATTGTCGAGGAAGCGGCCCCCGACAGCACGGACGAGAACGGCAAATGGATCGCGGTCCATGTCCACGCCCGCGAAAAGCTCGCCAAGCCAGTGACGCTCAAGACGATGAAGGCCGATCCGGCCCTTGCCGGCATGGTCATGCTGCGCCAATCGCGCCTGTCCGTGTCACCGGTGTCAAAGGATGAGTTTGATCACATCGTCGCACTATCAAAGGCTTAAGGGGTCAGAATCGTTCCGGTTGCGTTCTGCGCAACTGTTCCGGCGCTTTTTGCGATTGTCGCTTTGCTGCGCTGCGCCATAGAAGCGCCTCAACAGAATAAGAATATTACAGAGGTGTTTGATCGGCATTCACAAGGAGTTTACCCATGCGAATGCTGTCCAAGTTTGTTGCCGCCAGCGCCCTTGGCGCTTTTGTTGCCCTCGTTGCCCCTGCCCAGGCTGAAGAAGCCGCCAAGCAGCGCTTCACCCACGAAGGCTATACCTATGTCTATGAGGTGAAGGACACCAAGGCTGGCCAGGTTATTTCCGGCCGTCGTTTCCCCGATGCGGTTGCCTTCAACCTCTCGGTCAAGAATGGCAAGGTTTCCGGCGTTTCCGGCGGCCAGCAGGTCACGTTCAAGGTTGATGAAGCGCGCGGCGCTGCCTCGAACTGAGCGTCACGCCTTTTGAGCCACTAAAAAGGCCGCTTCCGACGGGAAGCGGCCTTTTTTGTTGGCGTGGCGCTCAGCGGCAGCGGCGCTTGCTATCGACTTCCTTGCCAAGCAGACCGCCACCAACGGCACCCAGGATCGTACCTGTCGTGCGTTCGCCGCGCGTATCGATCGCCCGGCCCAGCAGCGCGCCACCGGCGGCACCGACGATCAGACCGGTCGTGCCATTGGACTTGCGACAATAGGTCCGGCCATCGCGACCGCGCCATTCCTTATACCGATAATCCTTGCGCGCCTGTGCGCCATCGGTCGGCACGGCCATGGACAGCGGAACGGCCAGCGAGACGGCGGCCAGGGCGAGTAGGGCTTTACGCATGAGTATCTCCTCCAATTGCGCTGATTTGACGCTTGAACCCCTGCATCTTGATGGAAGTTGCATGAACGTCTCACAACGAGATAAGCCATTGTTTATCATGCATTAAAACTTGAGATGAAATGGTGGCGAACCGCGACGAGCGGGACTTGCAGCTGCTAATTTCTAGGAAGCTGGGCGGGCCGAAAACTTATCCACAGCTTTATGACAGTTTTGATACTGGCGACTGCCGATTCCGCTTTGCACGACTCGCTTTTGGTGACAGCATCCCCTTATCGGAACAGCAGGAAACGGAGTGATCCATTTCCAGAAATCCCCGGTAAAACAGGAATTTAATGCTGTCCTGAGGGTCCGCTGGAAGGCGTCGTTCGCAAGGGCGACATCAACTAACGGATCGGTCCAAAGGACCGCTGCCGGGTACGCGCGAAAGTGAACGTCGGGCATCGGATATTTGAGGACCAGAGCCGGATTGGCTGCCCTTGGCCCGATCCGGAGCAGTCCTTGGCAAACAGCCTTTCAGGCCGGTGCCAGGACAACGCCGGGCCGATGATCGCCTCTCGCCAGAGAAGCGGATCGCATGACCCGACGGCAGTGGGGACCGACAGCAATGTCGGCCCCCATTTTGCGTTTGGGGCCTGGCGCTGAACGCATCTTGGGGAACGATGCCAACTGGTGCCGGATGCAGGATTTGAACCCGCGACCTTCGGTTTACAAAACCGCTGCACTACCACTGTGCTAATCCGGCGCACCAGTCAGGCGACACGCCCTTACTATCAGATGACGCCGAACGTCCAGCCCTCCGTTGCAGCAATTTGTCGATCGAGCGCGGCTGGACACCACAGCGCATCCTGCCCCGCCACCGCCCGCATCCACGCCGCCGTCACAATCGCGTCCGCGCCATGATCGTCGGGCATCGCGCCTTCATGCCGCTCCGACCCGATCACCCCCAGCGCATCATTGAGCGCCGCAGAATCGCGCATCTTGGCTCGACCCTTCGCCCGTCCGGCCGCCGACGCGGCAAGGCTGGTGTAGATTTCCACGATCAGCGACCCGCGCGCGGGCAAGGGATCGAACGGCCACACCGGCACATCGCCCCGCACCCGATGCAGCAGTCGCATCCCGGCAAAGCTCGCCTTGGCCACCTGCGCCGCGCCGATCGCGTCATAGACGGTGGATGGCTTGCCCCCGCCACCCGCCAGATAATGCGCCTCGCACGCGCGATTATGCATATAATCGGCCTTCACCCCGTCCGCCTTGCCGAAATAGAAATGTCGCCGGTGCGCCACCTCCAGCAGGTTCGCCGCGCCCAGGTCAGCATCCTCGCAAATCGCATCGACATAGGCCCAGAAGTCCGGCGCATTGTCCGGCACGGCGTCGCCCGGCAGATAGCCACCGCGCGCCACAAAGGGCGGCGCAAAGCTGAAATCAAATCCGAACAGGGTAGGGGCCTCGCCCGCGATTCCCACCAGCCAGTCCGCCACGCCTGTCCGCGACCACACCCCGCCCGGTGCCTCCACCAGCCGCGGCACCGCGCGCCCCGCCTCGCACAGCGCGACCGCAATCCCCTTATGCCGCGCGCCTTTCGCCCCGGACCAGTCGATCGCGGCAAAGCGCGTGAAGCCGGGCGTCACCCTGCGCCGCGCTCCGCCCGCAACCGCTGCCAATAGGCGATCCGCTCGGCAATCCGCGCCTCATAGCCGCGATCTGTGGGCGCATAGAAGGTCTGCGGTGTCATCTCGTCCGGCCAGTAATTCGCGCCGGAAAAGCCGTCCGCCGCGTCATGATCATATTGATAGCCTTTGCCATAGCCGACATTCTTCATCAGCTTGGTGGGGGCGTTCAATATATTCTGCGGCGGCATCAGCGATCCGGTGTCGCGCGCCGATTTGAACGATGAATTCATCGCCATATAGGCGGCGTTGGATTTGGGCGCGGTCGCGCAATAGAGGCAGGCCTGCACGATCGCCACTTCGCCTTCGGGACTGCCCAGAAAGTCGTAGGCCTCCTTGGCGGCCAGGCACTGGACCAGCGCTTGCGGATCAGCCAGGCCAATATCCTCCGCGGCAAAGCGCACCAACCGCCGCAGCACATAAAGCGGCTGTTCGCCCGCCACCAGCATCCGCGCCATATAATAAAGCGCGGCCTGCGGGTCCGACCCGCGCAGCGACTTATGCAGCGCGGAGATGAGGTTATAATGCCCCTCCCGATCCTTGTCATATACCGCGACCCGGCGGTGAAGCAGGGCGGACAGCCCGGCCGGATCGAGCGGCTCTGCTATGTCGATCGCATAAAGCGTCTCGACCTGATTGAGCAGAAAGCGCCCGTCGCCATCCGCACTTGCCACCAGCGCCTCGCGCGCGTCTGCGTCCAGCGGCAGGGGACGCCCCGTCACGGCTTCGGCCCGGTCGAGCAATTGCTCCAGCGCCGCCGCATCCAGCCGTCGCAGGATCAACACCTGCGCCCGCGACAGCAACGCCGCGTTCAGCTCGAAACTCGGATTCTCGGTCGTCGCGCCCACCAGCGTCACCGTGCCATTTTCAACGAAGGGCAGAAACCCGTCCTGCTGCGCCCGATTGAAGCGATGGATTTCGTCTACGAACAACAGGGTCTTGTCGCCCCGACGCCCATGCTCCTTGGCGGCGGCAAAGACTTTCTTCAGGTCCGCAACGCCGGAAAACACCGCCGAAATCGGCTCGAACCGCATCCCCACCGCATCGGCCAAAAGGCGCGCCGTCGTGGTCTTGCCGGTTCCAGGTGGTCCCCACAGGATGATGGAGGATAGTCGCCCCGCCGCCACCATCCGCCCGATCGCCCCCTCCGGCCCGGTCAGATGCTCCTGACCCACCACCTCCGCCAAGCTGCGCGGACGCAAGCGGTCGGCCAGCGGCGCGGTATCGCTGACGGCATCGGCGCCGGTCAGGGCGTCATCGGAAGCGAAAAGATCGGCCATGCCTTTTGATATAGGGACGAATGCGCGCTCAGGGAACCGGGCTGGATCGCGGCATCATGCCCTGCTCACGCTGGCGGATGATCCGCAAATAGGTATCGACCAGCGCTTGATTGACCTGATCCCACCCGTTGCGCTCCGCCCGCGTCTGCGCCGCCGCGCCCGCCTGTCCGCGCGCATCACAGTCCAGGCAATAATCCTGCAAGGCATCGGCAAAGGCGCCGATTGCGCCGGGGCGGATCAGCCGCCCGGTCACCCGGTCGCTCAACAGGCTTTCGCTGCCTGTCGCGCGCGCCGCAACAGTCGGCACGCCGCACGCCATCGCCTCCAGCGTGACATTGCCGAACGTCTCGGTCACCGACGGGTTGAACAGCATGTCCATGCTGGCGACCGCACGGCCCAGATCATGGCCCTGCTGGAAGCCTGTAAAGACCGCGCCGGGCAGGCGATTCTGGAACCATTCGCGCGCCGGGCCTTCGCCCACCACCAGCACCTTGTGTGCCACCTGACGCGCGGCAAGCTGGTCGATCGTGTCGGAAAACACGTCCAGCCCCTTTTCCATCACCAGCCGGCCGATAAAGCCGATGGCGGGCATGTCATCATGGATGCCGATGGACCGCCGCCAATCGAGATCGCGCCGACCCGGATTGAAAATCTCGCGGTCTATGCCGCGCGTCCAGATGCCGACATCATAGCTCATCCGCTGTTCGCGCAGCAGCTGCGCCATCGATTCGGACGGGGCGACGATCGCGTCGCAGCGGCGATAGAAGCGGCGCAATATCCCCTCGATCACCGGCTCCAGAAACGCCAGGCCATAGTAACGCGGGTAAGTCTCGAACCTGGTATGCACCGACGCCACCGTCGGCAAATCATTGTCCCGCGCCCAGCTGAGCGCGCGATGACCCAGCGGGTCGGGGCTGGACAGGTGGATCAGATTGGGCGCGAACGCCTTGAGATCGCGGCGGACCCTGGCCGACATGGCGTAGGGAATGCGATATTCCTTGCGGCCCGGCACCGGCACGGACGGCGTACTGATCAGGTCGCCTGCGGGCGCAAAGGCCGGCGTATCGGTGGTAGGCGAATAGACCCGCACCGCCGCGCCCTGCCGCAGCAAATAGCCGACGAAGCGATTGAGCGCCTGATTGGCCCCATCGCGCACATAATTATAATTGCCGCTGAACAGGGCAATGCGAAGGCCGCTAGCATCCATCGCAGCCCCCTTAGCCCAAGAAATGTGAAAACCCAAGGGAACCGGGTAAGCCCTTGGGAATTATGCCCTTAGTTAGGATTGGGACACCGGCTGACGCGGTTGCGCCCAAGGAACAAGAGGATGCCCCGATGCCGCAGACATTCCGTAAAGGTGCGCGAGTCAGATGGAATTGGGGGCAGGGCGTCGGCCGGGGACATATAGCGGAACGGTTCGACCGTCCCGTCGAGCGCCATATCGAAGGCGTGCCTGTCCGCCGCAACGGATCGCCCGCCAACCCTGCCTATCTGATCCACGCTGATAATGGCGCGCAGGTTTTGAAACTTAGCTCGGAAATCCACACCGCCTGACGCCACTAACTCGCAGCCGGCCTCTCGCATCATCGGCGTAGCCATGGCATGACGGGGCATGGACACGCCCTTCATGACCATCGACGCGCTGCTTGTCGGCACGCCTGTTCCTTTTCGCGAAGGCGACTATAGCGCCATCGCGAAAACGCCTGTCACCGGCCCGGTGCAGATTACATGGGACGGCTTCGTTGGCAATCAGGTCGCCGACCCGATCCACCATGGCGGCTGGGACAAGGCGATCCACCTCTACCCGCAGGATCATTATGGCTGGTGGCGTGACCGCAAGCCCGGCCAGCCCTTGCTCGATGCGCCCGGTGCCTTTGGCGAAAATATCGCCTCGCGCGGGATGACGGAGGATCAGATTTGCCTCGGCGATCGCTTCACCTTGGGCAGCGCGATCGTGGAGGTCAGCCATGGCCGCCAGCCCTGCTGGAAACTCGACCACCGCTTCGCCGCACGCGACATCATGGCGACCATCGTGAAAACCGCGCGCAGCGGCCTCTACTTCCGCGTGATCCAGCAGGGGGAAGCGCAGGCTGGCACCGCCATGACCCTGATAGACCGCCCGCTCCCAGATTGGAGCGTCGCCCGCGTCTTTCATTTACTCATCGGCGGGGGCCATAAAAGCGACCCGTCCGCCGTCCGCACCCTCGCCAACAGCCCGGTCCTGGCCGAAGCCTGGCGCGACCGCGCCCGCAAGCTCTCCCCTTAACCCTTCTCCCCTTGGGGGAGAAGGATATGAAGCCTTAACGAACGCAGTGAGTTTAGGCGAAGTTGGAAGAGGGGGAACGGCGCGCTGTTCTCTGTCCTACACCCTACCAAACTGCTACACACCTACCCGGCTCCTTCCTATCGTCCGCACCCAACCACGACCGCACACCACGCGGTCGACCGGTAAACTTCACCCAAATTCCTCATATGCGACATGGGCGAACTTTGCGAAGTTCCGCGCACCGCCATCCCTCTGGCGCAGCGCTGGCGCGCCCCCTATAGCTGTCCCATGACATCAAACGACAAAAAGGCGCCCGCCCCAAAGCGTCCCGCCCGCGATAAGGTGCGCCCCGCCGGTTTCCCGACCCGCAACGAAATCATGGATTTCATCACCACGTCCGATCAGCCAGCGGGCAAGCGCGAAATCGCCAGGGCGTTCGGCCTCAAGGGCCAGGAAAAGATAGCGCTCAAGGCTCTGCTGAAGGATATGGCCGACGAAGGCTTGATCGACCTCGGCCCCGCCCGCGCTTTCCACAAGCTGGGCGGCGTACCCAAGGTGACGGTCCTGCGCATCATCGACGTGGACGATACTACTCTGATCGCCACCCCCGAAAGGTGGGAAGCCGAAGGCCAGCCCGCGCCCCGCCTGCGCATCGTCGAGCGCGGCAAACGCGGCGCGCTGACTGTTGGCGACCGCATCCTCGCCCGCACCGAGGAAGCCGGAAAGGGCTGGATCGCCCATCCGATGAAGAAGCTGCCCAAGGCGACCGAGATGCTGCTCGGCGTCGTCGAGGAAATGGCCGACGGCAAGCTGTGGTTGCGCCCAGTCGACAAGCGCATCCGCAAGGACACGCCGATCAGCGATCTTGGCTCCGCCAAAAAGGGCGATCTCGTCCTCGCCGAACCGACCGGTCGCCCGCCGCGCATCTCCGCCCGTGTCACCGACATTCTCGGTGACCCCTTCGCCCCGCGCAGCTTCAGCATGATCGCCATCCACAAGCATGGCATTCCCCACGTCTTTCCCGACGCGGTGGAGGAGGAAGCGGTCACGGCCTCCAAGATCGACCTTGGCCCCATCGCTCCTCCCCTTGCAGGGGAGGTGGCAGCACGAAGTGCTGACGGAGGGGTGTCGCCCTATCGAGAGGGTGACACCCCTCCGGCTGGCCTGCGGCCACCCACCTCCCCTGCCAGGGGAGGATCTGCGGGGCGCGAGGATCTGCGTCATCTGCCGATCGTCGCGATCGACCCGGTGGACGCCCGCGACCATGACGATGCGGTCTGGGCGACCCCGGACGAGGATGAGGGCAACCCCGGCGGCTTCCGCGCCATCGTCGCCATCGCCGATGTCAGCTATTATGTCCGCCCCGGCAGCGCGCTGGACCGCGAAGCCCGCAAGCGCGGCAACAGCGTCTATTTCCCCGACCTCGTCGTGCCGATGCTGCCGCACCAGCTTTCCTCCGATATGTGTTCGCTCCGCGCCGGGCAGGACCGTGCGGCGATGGCCTGCCACCTTGTCATCAACGCCGCTGGCAAGGTGACGTCATGGCGCTTCTCCCGCGCCATCATCCGCGTCGCCGCCGTGCTGGCCTATGAGGACGCACAGGCCGCGATTGATGGCAAGGCCGATCACCCAATGCTGGACATCGCGCTAAGGCCACTCTGGGCCTGCTGGGCGTTGCTGCACAAGGCGCGCGAGAAGCGCGAGCCGCTGGCGCTTGACCTGCCCGAACGGCGCGTGGTGCTGGACGAATGGGGCAAGATCGTCAGCGTCGCGGTGCGCGAACGGCTCGACGCCCATATGCTGATCGAAGATTATATGATCGCCGCCAATGTGGCAGCAGCCAAGGCGCTGGAACAAAAAAAAGCGCCCGTCATGTACCGCGTCCACGAACCGCCCAGCCGTGACAAGCTGGTCGCGCTCAAGGAGTATCTCGCGACCTTCGACATCGACTTCGCGCTGGGACAGGTCATTCGCCCCGCAACCTTCAACCATCTGATCAAGCGGGTAGGGGAGGCGGAGGAAAAGCCGCTGATCATGGAGCAAATCTTGCGCAGCCAGACCCAGGCCTATTACAGCCCGGTCAATATGGGCCATTTCGGCCTGGCGCTCGGCTCCTACGGCCATTTCACCTCGCCGATCCGCCGCTATGCCGACTTGTTGGTCCATCGCGCGCTGGTTGGCGCCCATGGCCTCGAACTACCCGCGCCCAAGGGCGGCACCATTCCCGCCAAATCCTCGCTGAGTGTCGAGGATTATGAGAATATGGGCCGCGTCGGCGAAATGATCAGCCAGTTCGAGCGCCGCGCGATGGAGGCGGAGCGTGACACGGTCGATCGCTATGTCGCCGCCTTCCTGGCCGCCCATGTCGGCGAAATCGTGAAAGCGCGGATCACCGGGGTCCAGAATTTCGGCTTCTTCGCCACGGTCGAGGAATTGGGCGGTGACGGGCTGGTCCCGGTATCGACCATGGGTCGCGAACGCTTTTTCTACGATGAAGCCGGCCGGGCGCTGGAAGGCGTCGAAAGCGGCGATCGCTACACCGTCGGCCAGCGGCTGGAATTGCGACTGGCGGAGGCCGACCCGATCAACGGCGCGCTGCGCTTTGAACTCCCCGACGCGCCGCCTTCACGCGGCGGCCCAATCAAACGCGACCGCACCCGTCCGGGCAGTCATCGTGGCCGACCGATCAATGTCCGCCATATCGGTGCCAAAAGGGGCAAGCATAAGCGGTAACCGCCATCCTCCCCGGCACGGGGAGGGGGACCACGAAGTGGTGGAGGGGGCTATCCGCCCGCGCAGCGCTGATACGCCATCCCCCTCCGTCGGGCTGCGCCCGTCACCTCCCCTTGCAGGGGAGGATGGATAAGTAGACTCAACTCAGCCGATCAATCGCCTCAGCGTCCAGCGCGCCCGGAATGATCATGATCGGGCAGGGCATCCGCCCCGCATCAGCCCCGGCAAAGTGGGACACCAGCGTACCCGGTGGCCCGCTGGCCGCGGCACCCAGCACCAGGGCAGCGACATCGTCCATCTCGTCCAGCGTCCGCCGCACCACGGTGACCGCATCGCCCTGCCGCACGGTGATGCTGGGGCGAATGCCGGACTCGTCGGTTAGCGTGCCCGCAGCGCTGGTCACCAGCGCTTCGGCACGTTGCAGCGCCTCATCCTCCATCGTCGCCTGCACGCCGCCCCACTGGACGAACTCGGCAGGCGGAATCAGGGCCAGGATGCGGACCGCGCCACCCGTTTGGGCTGCCCGACGGGCAGCAAAACGCAGCGCGGTTTCCGCTTCCGGCGATTCGTCCACGACAACCAGATATGTCCGCACTTTCGATCGCCCCCGCGTCCTATTCATGGCCCCGTCGGGGGTCATGGCCGGTCCAACGAACCAGTGCGGTGAAATGTGGGCCATATTTGCCCCTTCCGCAAGCGCTCGCTTGACCGATCCGGCGAATGGGTGAAAACGGGCAGCTATTGGCGCGTGCCGTACAGATAAGAAGAGGCCCCGAACGCATGAGCAAGACGATCCAGATGCCCGCTTTGTCCCCGACCATGGAGGAAGGGACGCTGGCCAAATGGCTGGTCAAGGAAGGGGATACGGTATCGTCCGGCGATCTGCTGGCGGAAATCGAAACCGACAAGGCGACGATGGAATTTGAAGCGGTCGATGAAGGCATCGTCGCCAAAATCCTGGTGTCCGAAGGCTCCGAAGGCGTGAAGGTCGGCACCGTCATCGCCATCATCGCTGAAGAGGGCGAAGATGTTGCGACCGTTGCTGCCAGTAGCGGCAAGCCAGCGCCCAAGGCCGACGCCGTTCCCGCCAAGGCAGAGGCCGCAGCCCCCGCCGCTGCTGCGCCGAAAGCGGACGCGGTTCCCGCCGCCGCCCCTGCGACGGACGCCCGCGTCAAGGCCAGCCCGCTTGCCCGCCGTCTGGCGCAGGCCAAGGGCATCGATCTGGCCGCTGTTTCCGGCACCGGTCCCAACGGTCGCATCGTCAAGGGCGACCTGGACGGCGCGAAAGAAGGCGTTGCGGCGCCCGCCGCTGCACCCGCCCCGGTCACTGCGCCTGCTGCAAAGGCCCCTGCCGCAGCCCCGGCACCCGCCGCCGCCAGCGGCGCGCAGGATTTCGGCATCCCGCACGAGGTCGTCAAGCTAAGCGGTATGCGCAAGACGATCGCGCGCCGCCTGACCGAATCCAAACAGCAGGTTCCGCACATCTACCTGACCGTCGACATCCAGCTCGACAGGCTGCTCAAGCTGCGTGGCGAACTGAATGCTGGTCTCGCCAGCCGCAAGGTCAAGCTGTCGGTCAACGACCTGCTGATCAAGGCGCTGGGCGTCGCGCTGATCCAAGTCCCCGAATGCAACGTCCAGTTTGCCGGCGAACAGATGCTGCAATTCAAGCGCGCCGACATCAGCGTCGCGGTGTCGATCCCCGGCGGCCTTATCACCCCGATCGTGACCGGCGCGGATGCCAAGGGCGTCGCCGCTATCTCGACCGAGATGAAGGACCTGGCCGATCGCGCCAAGGCGGGCAAATTGTCGCCCAACGAATATCAGGGCGGCACCGCGTCGCTGTCCAACATGGGCATGTTCGGCATCAAGCAGTTTGAAGCGGTGATCAACCCCCCGCAGGCCATGATCATGGCAATCGGCGCGGGCGACAAGCGGCCCTATGTTGTCGACGACAGCCTCCAGATCGCGACCGTCATGTCGGCCACCGGCAGTTTCGACCATCGTGCAATCGACGGTGCCGATGGTGCGCGCCTGATGAAGGCATTTAAGGAACTGATCGAAAACCCGATCGGTATGCTCGCGTAAGGGAGCTGTCTGTGTTTAAGGACGCCGAGGGAAAATTATATAATGCCAGTAAAATTGTTTCGATAGGCCCGTCAACTTATCGAGGCGTGATCGAAGGTGTTTCGACGTATCAACATTTGGTGGTGGTCGAAGGCCAAGTAGAACCGATTTGGGTCAATTGGGATATAGTCGAACATATCGAAGAATTGGCTGGGCAATTGATAGCCTCTGGCTCAGACTACTATGTTGTTGATTTTCAGTATCCCGTTCAGACTTCTCCATTGTTGGAACCAGTAATAGGGTGGATCATTTCTCCTGTTTCGTATCGACCTCCGACACCAGTAACTTTGAATGGAGCAAACAATGGTCGTTCTGGCTACAGTTGGCCGATTTTGCATCCGTCTGGGAAAGTCACTGAATTGAGCGAATGCTGGCCATCGTTGGAGGCTTGCATCGAATCGTTGAGGGTACAAAATGGCGATGCTTGATGGATTGAAGCGAACGGACGAGCAGCCGCCGGAATATAGTCCGGCGGTGCGCGTCATCGCCATGCCCGCCGATACCAATCCCCATGGGGATATTTTCGGCGGCTGGTTGATGAGCCTGATGGATTCGGCAGCTGGATCGGTTGCCGCCCGCCATTCTAAGGGTAGGGCGGTGACGATCGCGGTCGAAGGGATGACGTTCCTCCGTCCGGTCATCATCGGCGATGAAGTGTCGGTGTTCGCCAGTCTGGCGTCGGTCGGCTCCACGTCGATGAAGATCGCGGTTGAAGCCTGGCGGCGCGCCCGTCATGACGACCGTTCTTATCGCGTGACCCAGGCGACCTTTACCTTCGTGGCGATCGGAGAGGATCGCCAGCCCCGTTCCGTTCCGCCGATCGCGGACGCATAATCACAAGAAGCGAGTGTGACCCATGGCTGAACCTTATGATCTCATCGTCCTTGGCTCCGGCCCCGGCGGCTATGTCGCCGCGATCCGTGCCGCGCAGCTTGGCCTGAAAACCGCCATTGTCGAGCGTGAAAGTCTGGGCGGCATCTGCCTCAACTGGGGCTGTATCCCGACCAAGGCGTTGCTGCGCTCGGCCGAGATTTTCCACTATATGCAGCACGCCAAGGATTATGGCCTGGCCGCTGAGAATATCACCGCCGACATCGAAGCTGTGGTGAAGCGGTCGCGCGGCGTCGCCAAGCAACTCAATCAGGGCGTGACCGGCCTGATGAAGAAGAACAAGATCACCGTCCATATGGGCGATGGCAAGCTGGTTGCTAAGGGCAAGCTGTCCGTCACCAAGGACGGCAAGAGCGAAGAGCTGACCGCCAAGCATATCATCATCGCCACTGGTGCGCGCGCGCGCGACCTGCCCAAGCTGAAAGCCGACGGCAAGCGGGTATGGACGTATCGCCACGCCATGACGCCGCCTGAAATGCCGACCAAGCTGCTGGTGATCGGCTCCGGCGCGATCGGCATCGAATTTGCCAGCTTCTATAATGACATGGGCGCTGACGTGACCGTGGTCGAAATGATGGACCGCATCGTTCCTGTCGAGGACGCCGATGTGTCCGCCTTCCTCGAAAAGGCGGTCAAGAAGCAGGGCATGACCGTGCTGACCGGTGCAAAGATCGAGGCGATCGCAACCGGCGACAAGGGCGTGACCGCGACGATCAAGGACAAGGCCGGCAAAGACACGACCGTCGAATATAGCCACGTCATCGTTGCCATCGGCATCGTCCCCAATGTCGAAAATCTGGGTCTGGAAGATGTCGGTATCGAGCCGGACCAGCGCTACCACATCAAGACTGACGCCTATGGCCGCACCAATGTCGACGGCTTCTGGGCAATCGGCGACGTCACCGCGCCGCCATGGCTGGCCCATAAGGCGAGCCATGAAGGCGTCATCGTTGCCGAGGCGATCGCGCAGGCGCTGGGCAACACGGATGTCCATCCCCATGCCATGGACGTGCGTAACATCCCCGGCTGCACCTACTGCCACCCGCAGATCGCCAGCGTCGGCCTGACCGAAGCCAAGGCCAAGGAAGCCGGTTATGAGGTGAAGGTCGGCATGTTCCCCTTCATCGGCAATGGCAAGGCGATCGCGCTGGGCGAATCCGAAGGCTTCACCAAGACCGTGTTCGACGCCAAGACCGGCGAACTGCTGGGCGCACACATGATCGGCGCGGAAGTCACGGAAATGATCCAGGGCTATACCATCGGCAAGACGCTGGAGACGACCGAGGCGGAATTGATGCACACGGTATTCCCGCATCCAACCATTTCGGAATCGATGCATGAAAGCGTGCTGGCGGCCTATGGCCGTGCGCTTCATATCTAGAGGCACATTCGATCAGTTTTGCACTATTCCCAATCCTCCCCTGTAAGGGGAGGTGGATGGCCGCAAGCCAGACGGAGGGGTGTCACGCTCTCGATAGGGTGACACCCCACCGTCAGCACTATGTGCTGACACCTCCCCTTGCAGGGGAGGATGACCTGGATGATGGTGCGCGGCATTGATTGGTTCTGCCCCTGATCGCTGGACAGGACAGAAAGGCGCGGGGGCTTTCGCTCTCGCGCTTTTTTGCGTTCTGGCGATTGCGCTGATGCAGCGGTCGGGGTGGTTGGATGGCCTGAATGTCGGGCTGATGGGCTGGGCGGGGACGGCGCGCGATAGCGGGATCGGGCAGCAACTGACGCCGCTGATGCGGCTGGCAACGGCGATCGGCGACACGATCGGCAGGCTTGCGATTTTGGCGCTGGTGCTGCCTGCGCTGCTGTGGCGGCATTGTCGCGCCGGTGCGCTCTGGCTGGCGCTGATGATGGCGGGCGGGACTGCGCTCAACCTGATCCTTAAGCAGATATTCGCCGCGCCGCGCCCGGACCTGCTGCCCCATCTCGACATCGTCCATAGCTACAGCTTTCCCAGCGGCCATGCGGCGGGCAACATGATGATGTTCGGTGCGCTGGCGATGCTGGCGGGACGGCGCAGCGCCTATTGGGCCGCGGGCATGATGATCGCGCTGATCGGGGCCAGCCGCGTCTGGCTGGGCGTGCATTGGCCAAGCGACGTCACCGCCGGATGGATTGAGGGCTTGGGTTGGCTCGCTTTGTGCCGCGTCTGGCTACCAGCGCGGCGAGGGTAGCAGCAACGCCCGCGTCAGGCTGTCATGCGGCGGCATTCCGTCGCTCGTGATGAAGCCATGGACCCAGAAACTGTCATAGGCGCTGGCCGCTGCGATTAGCAGGACGAGCAGCGCGGAGGCGGCAAGCACTGTCCGTGCGCCGCGCACGGCCCGGTCGGGCGAGAACGCCAGCAGAACCAGCGGCAGGACAGGCAGGAAATAGCGGCCCTGTGTTCCCTGGATGAAATCAGCACCCGGCGGCGTGCCGGTCAGATACATGGCGGTTTCGATCAGCAGCGCGACCCCGCCCGCGACCGCCAGCCACCAGAGGCGCTGGCCCATGCCAAAGCGCGCTTCCGCTCCGCTCAGAATCGCCGCGCCCAGCACGACCGCCGCCAGCGGATAGGTCGCCAATGGCAGCAGGATCGCGTTCCAGCCAAAGCGCCCGACGATCTGAAGCGCATAGACCGGCGCGCGCTCGATCACGCTGGACGTCAGGATGCGGATATAGCCGACCGGATCGTTCAGGATCACCGCCAACTGGTCGGCCAGCGGCGCGGTCAGCACGCTCTCGCCGGTCTTGCGCGACATGATATGGTAGAGCGCCTGACTACCGCCCGAAAATTTCATCCAGCCCACAAATGCTATCGCGCCCAGTGCCATGGCACCCAGGATAAGCCACGACCGCATATCGCGCCGATGCTGCGGCCAGCGCAGCCCCGCCGCCATCAACGGCAGATAGACGCCCTTGGCCAGCGCCAGAAGTGGTGCTGCCAGAACCAGTCCCGCCGACGCCTGCCCCATGAAGCCGACGCGCAGCGCCAGTGCAAGTCCCAGAAAGCCCATGCCGTTGATCACCGCATCGGGCGAGAGCGAGCCGATCTGATAGGCAAAAGTCGGCAGTAAGGCGACGCCCAGCATTGCCATCCGGCCAAAGGGCAGCAGTCGCAGAGCCGCGATGAGCAGCCCAAGCGCGACCAGCGCATTGACGATCCGCCCGGCATAGAAACTGCCCAGCCGTGGCAGGCCCAGAGCATCGCCGATCAGCAGGCCCGCCGCGCCCGGCGCATAGAGCGTCGGCGCATAGCTCGCGACATTGGGGAATTCGGCAAAGACGGTGCCGCGCCGCGAAGCATCCGCGTTCCAGCTGTGCGCCAGCATTGCGGAGTCGAACCGGCGCACAGTGCCCGGCACATCGGTCGGGAAATCTACTGCATGAAGGTCGATCGCTGCGCGGGGCAATTCCGCGCCGATCGCCTCGCCACGCTGCTCTGTCCGCACGCCGCCTTCGGACAGCAGCAGCGCCTTCATATAATGCTGATTTTCGTCCGGTGCCTGAAAAGGCGGCGTCACCAGCGCAAAGAACAGTGTCGCGGCGCAGATTGCCGCCAGCAGCAGCCGTTCGAGCGCAGACCATGGCGTAGCGAACAGCATGTCGCCCCGCGTCGCCCGCGCCCTCCCAATCCGCTCGTTCCGCATTACTGCCCTGTGCCTTTGCTCAATTTCCGCCAGACCATAGGCCGCCAGCCCTTAACATTTCGCGCCTGTAAAGAAATTCTGCCCAATCGTGACTGCAAAGGAAAAGGCCCGGCCGCTTGGAAGCGACCGGGCCTTTTCCGTTGTACAGCGCTGAAAAAGATCAGCCGCTATAATACATGTCGAATTCGACCGGCGAAGGCGCCATTTCCCAGCGATACACTTCGGGCCATTTCAGTTCCATATAGGCGTCGATCTGGTCCTTGGTGAACACGCCGCCCTTGAGCAGGAAGTCCTGATCCTTTTCCAGGCTTTCGAGCGCTTCGCGGAGCGATCCGCAAACGGTCGGCACCTTGGCCAGTTCCACCGGCGGCAGGTCGTACAGATTCTTGTCCATCGCCTCGCCGGGATGAATCTTGTTCTCGATCCCGTCGATGCCCGCCATCAGCAGCGCCGATGTGGCAAGATAGGAGTTGGCGAGCGGATCGGGGAAGCGGAATTCGACGCGCTTCGCCTTCGTGCCGGCACCATAAGGGATACGGCAAGAAGCCGACCGGTTGCGCGCGGAATAGGCGAGCAGCACGGGGGCTTCAAAGCCCGGCACCAGACGCTTGTAGCTGTTGGTGGTCGGGTTGGTGAAGGCGTTGAGCGCCTTGGCGTGCTTGATGACGCCGCCGATGAAATAGAGGCAGGTGTCGGACAGGCCGGCATAGCCGTCGCCGGCAAAGGTGTTCTGCCCCTTGCTCCAGATCGAAATATGCGTGTGCATACCCGAACCATTGTCGGCCTTGATCGGCTTGGGCATGAAGGTCGCGGTCTTGCCATAGGCCTGGGCCACCATCTTCACGACATATTTATAGACCTGAATGCGGTCGCAGGTTTCGACCAGCTTGCCGAAGGTCAGGCCCAGTTCGTGCTGGCTGCCCGCGACTTCATGGTGATGCTTGTCCATGGGCAGGCCCATTTCCATCAGCGTGGTCACCATTTCGGCGCGGATGTCGGTGGTCACATCGACCGGGCCGACCGGGAAATAGCCGCCCTTGGCGCGCGGGCGGTGGCCCATATTGCCGCCATCATATTTCGTGCCGCTGTTGGTCGGCAGCTCGACATCGTCCAGCTTGTAGAAGCTGCCATTATAGGTGTTGTCGAATTCGACGCTGTCGAACATGAAAAATTCAGGTTCCGGGCCGATATAGACGGTGTCGCCAAGGCCGGTCGACTGGAGGAACATTTCGGCGCGCTTGGCGGTCGAACGCGGATCGCGCGAATAGAGCGAACCATCTTCGGGTTCCACAATGTCGCACACCAGGATCATCATTGGCGTCGCGCTGAACGGGTCGAAGAACACCGCGTCCAGATCGGGCTTCAGAATCATGTCCGATTCGTTGATTTCCTTCCAGCCCTCGATTGAGGAACCGTCGAACATCAGGCCGTCGGTCAGCTCATCTTCGCCAATGACGTTCGCGCACATCGTCAGGTGATGCCAGGTGCCCTTGGGATCGGTAAAACGGACATCGACCCACTCGATCTCCTTTTCTTCGATCATCTTGAGAATGTCTTTTGGCGTATTGGCCATGTGCGCTTGCCCTTCTCGTTTGTTACCCCCCCGAAGGGGTAGATGGATGCCCGTTGTTCCGTCAGACCGATGCCGGGATGACGAGAATTTGCGTGAAATCAGATCGCGTCGCTGTCCCGCTCGCCGGTGCGGATCCGCACGGCGCCTTCGACGTTGGAAATGAAGATCTTGCCGTCGCCGATGCGCCCGGTCTGCGCGGCGGCACAGATCGCCTCGACCACACGGTCCGCCAGCGCATCATCAACGACGACCTCCAGCTTCACCTTGGGCAGGAAATCCACGACATATTCAGCGCCGCGATAAAGCTCGGTATGGCCCTTCTGCCGGCCAAAGCCCTTAGCTTCGGTCACGGTAATGCCCGATACGCCCACTTCGTGGAGCGCTTCCTTCACCTCGTCCAGTTTGAACGGCTTGATGATCGCTTCTATCTTTTTCATCACTTGTAATCCCAACCCATGACGCACGACAGAATGCGGGCGCGACCCGCATCCCTCTCTCCTCAAGTGACGATCGTCATGTCCCCCCAAAAGGCCAAGCGCCGTCCCTCTTGATATCCAATTACCGTGCCAAATGGCGAATCGCTAGAACATGCTTTCGGCGATGCAGCAATCTTTGTCCATATTGCCCGGATTCAGGGCATTTCCGTGTCAAACTGCCCGTTTTTTAAGCAGGGCATGACGCGCGCTCAGCTATAGGGCGGCGCGTCCAGTCCGGCAGGGCTTTTGGTGAAAATCTCGCACCCCGTTTCGGTGATGCCGATACTATGTTCGAACTGGGCGGACAGGGTGCGGTCGCGCGTTACCGCGGTCCAGCCATCATCCATCATCTTGACGCCCGGCTTGCCGATATTGATCATCGGCTCGATCGTGAAGAACATGCCGGGCTTGAGTTCGGGGCCAGTGCCGGGACGGCCGACATGCACGACCTCCGGGCTGTCATGGAACACCCGGCCCAGACCATGGCCGCAAAAATCGCGGACCACGCCATAGCGGTGCTTTTCGGCGTGCCGCTGGATCACATGGCCGATGTCGCCCAGATGGTTGCCAGGTTTCGCCTGCTCGATGCCCAGCATCAGGCATTCATAGGTCACCTCGACCAGCCGCCGCGCCTTGATCGGCGCGTCGCCCGCGATGAACATCCGGCTCGTGTCGCCATGCCAGCCATCGACCAGCGGGGTGACATCGATATTGACGATGTCGCCGTCCTTCAGCCGATAGTCGCCGGGAATGCCATGGCAGATGACATTGTTGATCGATGTGCAGCAGCTATGGGTATAGCCGCGATAGCCCAATGTCGCAGGCACGCCGCCGCCATCCAGCGTCATGCGCCGCACGATGTCGTCCAGCTCACCGGTGGTGACGCCCGGCACGACATGCGGCACCAGCGCGTCGAGTATCTCCGCCGCCAGCCGCCCGGCGCGGCGCATACCTTCAAAACCCGCCGCGTCATAGAGTTTGATCGCGGACGAACGGGAAATCGGCGCATCGGCCGTCATCGTCATATATTCGGTCATGACATGACTATAGGGGCAGATGCGCCATAATGCGAGAGGGGCGGCTAGGCAGGGCGGACAGGGCAGGCTATGGACGCGCCATGGCCGATCCCACCCGCATCTGGACCGCAGCGCTGATCGTGATCGGCGACGAAATCCTCTCTGGCCGCACCCAGGACAAGAATGTCAGCCAGATCGCGACCTGGCTCAATGTCCAGGGCATCCGCCTGCGCGAAGTGCGCGTCGTGGCGGATGACAGGGACGCGATCATCGAGTCGGTCAATATCCTGCGCGCGCGCAACGACTATCTCTTCACCACCGGTGGCATCGGCCCGACCCATGACGACATCACCGTCGATGCGATCGCGGCGGCACTGGGCGTCGCGGTGGAGGTGCATCCGCAGGCGCGGGCGATGTTGGCGGGCTATTATGAAACGCGCGGCGGCCTGACCGAGGCAAGGCTCCGCATGGCGCGCGTGCCTGCCGGGGCCAGCCTGATCGAAAACCGCATGTCGGGCGCGCCGGGCATCCGCCATGGCAATATCTTCATCATGGCGGGCGTGCCGCATATTACCGCCGGGATGCTCGACAGCCTGACGGGAACGCTGGAGGGCGGCCTGCCGGTTCTCTCCGCCACCATCGGCTGCTGGGTTGCGGAAAGCGAGATTGCCGACCTTCTGGGGGCCGCCGAACGCGCGCATGATGGCTGCCAGATCGGCAGCTACCCCTTTTTCCGCGAAGGCCGCACGGGCGCGAACTTTGTGGTGCGATCAACCGATGCAACTGCGCGCGACCAGTGCGTCGCGGCGCTCAGCACAGCGTTGGAACAGGGCGGCTGGCCGGTGGTGCCGGGCGGCATCTAGGGATCAGCGTTTCGCCGCGAACCAGATGACATGGCGTGGCCCCTTGCCATTGTCGCGTGCCTTCACCACCACTTCATCGACAGCAAAAGCGGCATTGCGCAGGCGGCGGGTAAAGGCATCGTCCGATCCTGCCGACCACACCGCCAATATGCCGCCGGGCGTCAGTGCGTCGCGCGCCACCGCCAAGCCCTGCGCGGAATAGAGCCGGTCATTGGCGGCCATGGTCAGCCCGTCGGGACCATTATCCACGTCCAGCAGGATCGCGTCATAACTCCCCCGTCCGTCGGCAATTGCGCTCGCCACGTCGCCCATGACCAGTTCGACGCGGGGATCGTCCAGGCAGCCTGCCGCGAGGTCCACCATAGGCCCGCGCGCCCATGCGATGATTTCCGGCACCAGTTCGACCAGCGTGATTCGCGCGTCGGCGGGCAAGATCGCCAGCGCCGCGCGCAGGGTGAAGCCCATGCCATAGCCCCCGATCAGCAGATGTGGCGCCTTGCGCCCCGCCAGCCGCTCGATCGTCATCACCGCCAGCGCCTTTTCCGACCCGCTCATCCGGCTGCTCATCAATTCGTTGCGATCCAGCACGATCATGAAATCGCCACCCCGGCGGTAGAGCTTCAATTCCTCCCCGCCCGGAATGGCGGCAGAGCCAAGATATTCGCGCGGGGTCATGCTGGCGTCTTTCCTTATGATGCGTCGCTGGCGCGCATGGCAGCTTGGCAAGCACGGCGCAAATGCTACAGGCATTTGCCAGATGCCGTCGCGCGATGGCCAGACATACGAACGGCAGGCAGTTCTTCTTTTCATGCGCTATTTTCTCGACACCGAATTTAACGGCTTTGGCGGCGCGCTGATCAGCGTCGCGTTGGTGCCGGAACATGGCGACCAGGAATTTTACGTGGCACTTCCTTTGCCCGATGATGTCGAGCCATGGGTGGCACAGCATGTCGTCCCCTATTTGCGCCATGTGCCACCGGGTATCTTTCTGGAACTCAACCGGGTGGATGCGGCCGATCATGTCGCTGCCTATCTGGAGGGCGATGACGATCCGCTGATCATCGCCGACTGGCCGGAGGATCTGGCCCATTTCTGCGCGCTGCTGGTCAAGGGACCGGCGCTGATGGCCGGGGTCGATTTCGGCCTGCGGCTGGAATTGATCAACGCGGCGGGCTTCAGTGCGGCGGCCAACAGCCGGGTGCCGCACAACGCCCTGCACGACGCGCGGGCGCTGCGGGATTTCTACCTCGCCGATTGAGGCACAGTAGCGCGGCCGATCCGCGCCCGCTCCAGCCACCACAGCAGCGCGCTCACCAGCAGCCAGCCCAAAGCGAACGGCCAGGACGATTCGGGGCTTGCCTGGCCGGTCGCCGCCCGGTTGTGCCGTGCTGGCGGGCGCAGCATGAGCATGGCGTCTCTATCGCGCGCAGCACGCATGACCGGCAGAGCATCGGCGGGCTGTACGTAGAAGGGCGTCGACTGGCTATCTCCGGGTTTGCGCAGCAGATGCCAACCCGCTTTGTCGGGCCAGAAAGCGGCGCAACCGACAACGGGCAGCAGGTTCGCCATCTGTCCCTCCGGGCGTTCGACCTGTGCCGCAGCGGAAAGACCGCACAGGATCATGCGGTCGCCCGCCCAGCCGGACGTGGTGATCGGCGTCATGCCGGGCGCAGGGCGGGCGACAGTCGCCAGCATCGCGCTCCACCAGTCGCCATAGAGCGTCCGATGGCCCGTCAGCGTCAGTCCATAGCTGTCGATCCCGGTGAACAGCGCAACCCGCCCGCTGCCGACCGACCGCCACGCCGCCAGCGTCGCGCCCCCCGCATCGCGCAGTAAGGGCACGGCATCGCCGCCATCGGGCGTCAGGCCAAGGCGGCTGATCTCCGGCAGCATCTCGTCGGGCAGGGTAATGTCGGCTGGCACATCGTCGCTGCCGATGCCCTGACGGGTGCGGGCGATGGCGGGGGCGAGGGGCTTGGGCAAAGCGAGCGGTACCACGCCATCCCTGCCAGCCAAGCCAAAGCCCAGCGCCCGCCACTGGCCGCGCGTCGCCGCGTCGATCGGTCCGCTGGCGCGCAGGATCAGGCCCAGCCCGTCACGCACCGCGCCCATTATCACGCCCCGCTTCGCCGCCCAGCTCCGGTCATCAATGATAGCGACGTCGAACCGGCGCAGCGTCGTGCCGTCGATCGCGATCGGGGCGTCGCCCAGCGCGATCCCGCCGCCCGCGCTCATCTGCGTGGTGACGGCAAAGCCCGCATCACTCGCCCAGCGGCGCAGATATTTGATCTCGGCATTGGGCGCGGCGGACAGGATCAACAAGCGGGGGGTGGGGCCGTCGGCCACCAGCACCGGCACGCGGGCCTGTTCGACGGTGCGTCGCCCATCACGCACGCGCAGGCTGAACAGCACGGCTCCGGCGGCGCGCGCCGTGCCGGTCAGCATGAAACGCCCATCGGCATCGGCCTGAACGCTGTCCGTCACCTGCCCGGCGGGGTCCAGCAACTCGACGGTGGCGCGGGGCAGGGCGCTTAGCTGGCCGCCGATGCTGAAACTGCTCCCCGGCGCAACGATCGCAGGGGGAGCGATATGGCTGATCCCCGGACGCTGCGACGGCGGATCGAAGCGGACCGCAACAGTCTTGGCTGCATCCATGTCGCGCGGCGGCAGGCCGTCGCCCAATATGATAATCTCGCTGGTGCCGGGATGCCGGCGCAGTGCAGTTGCAAGGTCCGGCACGCGCTCCCCAGCGCCAAGGTCCGGGGCTTCGGGCAGCAGGATGAGATGATCACCCATGGCGGCAAGACGCGGCGTTCCCTGTGTCGCGATTCGCAGCGCGTCGCTACCAGTCGTCACCGCTGGTGGGAACAGTGTCAGGAACAGCAGCACCGCACAGATTGGCTGGAGCAACAACAACGCGATCAGGCGCTTGAACGATGGCGCGGCAGCGGTGCGATACCACAGGACCAGCCGCGCGCTCGCCGGCAACACGGCCGCGCCCAACAGACCGGCGATGATCCATGTGGCGGTCATCGCGTACCGCCTTCCATCGCGCCCAGATAGCGCACACCGCCCGCATCAGCCGGACGGCGGCGGGTCAGATGCGCGGGTGGCCGCGCCATCGCGGTCCACAGCAAGGCGCGCAGCTTGCCGCGACACGGAGCGCAGGCAGGATCGCGACGTACCGCGTCGATCGCGCCCGACAGCGCCAGCGGATCGGGCAAATGCGCGGCCTGCCCCCGCGCCCAGCGATCAAGCGCATCCAAGGCGATTGGTCCCCGGATCGCGCCCGGCCCATCGCCCAACGCGCGCCAGGCTGCGGCGGCGGGACCATCGCGTCCCTCGACAGGCGCAATTGCCAGCACTCGGCTCGCCAGCCCTTCCCGCTTGCCGGTCATGCGGCGGCTGGCGTCGATCGGCGGCAATTCCGGCCCGACCCGCGACAGGAATATCCGCGTCGCCTGCTGCACCTCCTTGATGAAGCGCAGCGCGCGATAGGCGAAAGGGAGCGCTAGATCGGGATGCCCCTGTTTGAGTTGCAGTTCGGACTGCCACATTTCATCGACCGCCTGTTTCAGGATCGCGCGGGTTTCGGGATCAAGGCTGGAGGCGGGCGAATCGTCATGCGGGTGGCCGAAATCCGCCAGCACATCCTCCGGCGCGCCAAAGCCGGGTGCGCTCTGGCGCGGCGGCCCACCATGATCATGACCGTCATCGTCACTATGCTGTTCACCATCCGCGGTCGGCGCTTCTGGCGCGCCTTCCTCCTCGCCGCCCAGAAACTGGCTGTAGCGCCCGCGCAATATCTGCTGGTCGCCGCCGATGCTGGCGGAACGGGCGAGATAGCGATCGGGCACAAGGCGGCGCTTCTGCTTGATCAGCGTTTCAGCATCGATGATGATCTGGCGCTGGCTGCGAAAATAGGCGGGCAGGGTGGTGTTGACCATGCCCTGGAGGCCGCTGCTTTCGGGCTGTTTGGGCGATGGCCAGCGCAGGATCAGGCTGGGGCCGCGCACTTCGTTCGCGACGGGCTGGCGCGTGTCGCGCACGATCAGCTGAACCACCATGTCCCCGCCCGCGCCAAAGCCCAACGCGCTGAAGTCGAGCCGAGGACTGAAGCGCCGGTCGCGCGCCGGGCCGCTGCCGGAAATCGCGATCTCGCGTTCGCTGAAGGTCACATTCTCGCCCTCGCCAATTGCAAGCGTGATGCGCAGCCGGGCGGTAGCGGCGACGCCATAATCGTCCGTGGCGGCAAAGACAAGCGACCAGCTGCGCTGGCCTTGCGTCACCATCGACAGGCTGGCGGCGGGGCTGAGAGCTTTCACCTGTGGCGGACTATCGGCAATGGCGTCGATCCGGTGGAGCGGCGGTGTCGGGCCACGGCCGGAGGCGGGATCGACGCGATAGAGGAACGATGTATCAAGCGCCCGGCTGGCAATCCAGTTGGCGCCATCACGACGCAAGGCAAGCCGCGCGCCGCCGACCGGCTGGATCGCGGGGACAGTCGCTTGCGGATCAAAGCGCAACGTCCATTCGATGCGTGATCCCACCGGCGCGCGGGCGTCCAGCGACGCGGAATCGCGCGGCGGCAGTCCGGTATAAGCAGGCGGGATGATCCGCAGATTCTGGGCGACCAGACGCGGTATGCCTGGCGTTGCGGGGAGTGCTTCGGTGCTGGGCGCCAGGGTCGGCGGACCATGGCCAGGGCGAGGCCAGAACAGCAACAGTCCGATCATGATCAAGGCCGCGATCCACAGGATCAGGATCAGGCGGCGCGACGAGTCGGGACGCAGGCTTTGCGGACTGTCGCCGTCAATCCGGTCGGCCAGACGCGCCTGCTGGAGCTGTTCGAGTGGACCAAGTGTGGCCGGGTCAGCGAACAACAGGTCGGCGCTGTCCTCCAAATCCGGCCGGTTGGCATTCAGCGCGCGGACCAGCCAGCGCTGGTCGTAGCGCTGGGCGCGATGGCGCGCGAAGACCAGGGCTATGGCGACACTGATCACGACAATCACGACGGCTGCGACCATGCCGGACAAGCGCCAGCCGATTGCGGAGAATGCCAAAATCAGCGGGATGGTAAGCGCCATACCGTCGGCCATCACCCGGCGTTTTGCAGGGGCCGTCCAGCGCCTGACCAAATCCGCTGTGTTCATGGACTGATCCCCCGGTTGCGGCGGGTCGCCAGCCAGCGTTCGGCGATGAGCAGCGCGGCAATCAGCATGGCGAGCCAGGGGCGCATATCCTGCGGCGGCTGGTCATAAGCGCGCGCGCCGGTGAGCGGGGCATAATCAGCAGCAGCAACCCGCGCTGGCGCTGGCGGAGCGGGTGCCAGCACAGCGCGAAGCTGGGCTGGAAACTCCGCCTCCAGCAGGACTGGCATCATGGCCGGTGTCAGGGGGCGGGTGAAACGCAACAACCGCCCTCGACCCACCGGCATCGCCTCTACCAACGGCACGCCGAGCGGATCGCGCCAGAGCGAAGCGCGCGGCTGGTCCGCAGGGACCAGCATGTCCGAAGCGACCAGCGCTGTTCCGCCCCGCGCGATCCACTGGGTCAGACTGTCCGGCATCGTGCCGCCGCCCAGCCAGATGAGGGCGTGGCGCTGGTCCGGCAGTGGCGCATCGAGTGACCCGATGTCGATCGTCGCCGCGCGTCCAGCGGGTTGCCACGCCAGCGCAGCGGCGCGCAGATAGCGGATGCCGGCGCGATGCTGGTCATCGTGCCGGATTGACAGCAACGGCACGGCGACAGGTTGGCGGCGAGGCGCGGGCATGGCACCCGGCACGATGCGCCAATTTACCTTGCGCGAGAGGCGCAGGCGGTCGGCATCGGCGCCTTCGATCACTTGCGGCGTAACAATGGTCAGCGGAACCCCTGCCGGCATTTCAGCGTCGAGCTGGCGGATCAGGCTGGCAACCGGCAGCGCCCCGGTCGGCGATGGCTGGACGATCGCCGGAAAGCCCGGTGCCAGCCAGACGGTTCGGACATCGCCGATGGGCGCGCGCGCCGGATCGACACCGGGAACCACGCCTACGACCGGCGTGCGGTCGCCCGCCCCCAACAGCACCGGATGCGCCAGCCACAAGGCCACCAGCGCCAACAACATAAGGCGCAGCAACAGCAACACCCATTCGTCGAAGCGCAGTCGCGACCGTGGCCGGGGCTTTTGCCGCAGCCAGCGCAGGGCGGCGAAATCGGTCGGCACCTGTTCGCTGCGCCGGGCGATGTGGATGACCAGCGGGATGACGAGCGCCAGCAGCGCCGCCAGTGCGCCGGGCAGCAACAGGGCTGGCGTCATGAATATTCCGCCGCTTCATGCGCGCCGAAGAGGCGGCGCAGGGGCAGGTCGATCGGCTGGTCCAGCACATGGGTGGCGTAACGGATGCCCATGGCATCGAGCCTGTCGTGGAGCGCGTCCCGCGCCGCGCCGAAACGGGCCAGAAATTCGCTGCGCAACGCGGCCCCGTCTGCCAGCAACTCCTCGCCCGTTTCAGGGTCACGGAAGCGGTAGCCGCCATCGAATGGAAAATCGCGCTCGGACGCCGTCAGCATTTCGATCACCAATGTTTCGCGCCCCGCTGCGGCCAGCTTTTCCGCCAGTTCGACCGCGCCGGGATCGAAACAATCGCTGAGCAATATGACGAGATCGCGTGCGCCTATCCGCTCCCACAGCGGGCCAAGCTGGTCCTCCCGCACAAAGCCGCCTGCCGCGTCCACTGCCATGAGTTCCAGCAACAGCCGGTCCCGCTGGCGTACGCCGCTGGCAGGGGGCAGCAGCGCCAGTCCCTGGTCGCTCAGCGCCATCCAGCCAAAGCGATCGCCCTGCCGCATCGCCAGATCGGCGATGCAGGCAGCCAGCGCTTTTGCCGCGTCGAAGCGGCGATAGTCGGGGCGGGGAGCATCGGCCTGCGTCATGGACGCGCTGGCGTCCATCAATATCCACACCGCGACCGGGCTTTCCCGCTCGGCTTCCCGCACGAAAAATTTGTCCGATCGGGCGTAAAGCTTCCAGTCGATCTGGCGCAGTTCGTCGCCGCGCTCATAGGCGCGATATTGCGCGAATTCCAGGCCCGCGCCCCGGCTGTGGCTTTGGTGCAGCCCAATGCCATGCGACCCCACCGCCCGGCGCGTGACGAGGCGCAGGCTTTTCAGCCTGCTGCGCACGTCCGGGGGAATGAGATCGACCACGCGCAAGCTCAGTTGAGCGGCACGGCGCGGAGCAGGGCGGCCACGACATCGTCGGCGCTGCGTCCCTCCGCCTCCGCCGCGAAGGATAATAGCAGGCGATGGCGCATAACCGGCGCGGCCAGCGCGACAATATCCTCGCGCGTGGCGGCCAGCCGTCCGTGCAGCAGCGCGCGCGCCTTCGCGGCGAGAATGAGCGACTGGCCAGCCCGCGGCCCCGCACCCCATTTTACATATTTGCGGATCTCGTCGGGCGCACCGTCGCCGGGGCGGCTGGCGCGGACCATGCGGGTCACCCAGCGCAGCAGGTCATCGCTGAAATGCACCTGCCGCACCCATGCCTGTAGCGCCAGCACCTCTTCGCCATGCATCACGGCGGGGACGGCGTTGGCTTTCGCCCCGGTTGTCTGGGCGAGGATGTCCTGCTCTTCCTGCTCGGTCGGATAATCGACGCGGATGTGGAGCAGGAAGCGATCAAGCTGCGCTTCGGGCAGCGGATAGGTGCCGGCCTGCTCCAGCGGATTCTGCGTCGCCAGCACGAAGAAGGGCGCGGGCAGTTGATGCGTCACGCCGGCATAGCTCACCGTCTTTTCCTGCATCGCCTCCAGCAGCGCCGCCTGCGTCTTGGGCGGGGTGCGGTTGAGTTCGTCGGCCAGCAGCAGGTTGGTGAACACCGGTCCCTTCTGGAAACGGAAGCTGCGATGGCCGGTGCCATGGTCCTCCTCCAGCAATTCGGTGCCGAGAATGTCGCTGGGCATCAGGTCGGGCGTGAACTGGACGCGGCGAAACTCCAGCTTGAGCGCTTCGCCGAGCGACCGGACCAGCAAGGTCTTGCCGAGGCCCGGCACCCCCTCCAGCAGGCAATGGCCGCCCGCCAGCAGGCCGATCAGCAATTGTTCGACGACCTCGCTTTGCCCAACGATCGCCTGCCCGATCGCGGCGCGCAACTGCGTCAGGCTGGCAAGCTGGCCCTGAATATCGGCTTCGGTGATGCTGGTCATTTTATGTCCTGTCACATGGTCCGTCATCCCCGCGAAGGCGGGAATGACAAACAGCTGAATAATCACACCGACAGCGCATACATCACGATATTGACCCCGAATTTGGTATTATCCTCGGCCAGGAACCGTTTGTTGCGCCAGTCATAGTCCCATTCGCAGCCATAATCCTTGTTGCTGTACAGCACGCCCAGCCGCCCTTCGATCTCGATCCCTTTCAGATAGTCATGGACCAGATCATCGCCCCAGCCATTCAATTCCAGGCCGGTATTGGGCGGCCCGTCGAATTTGAAGAAGGACCGGTAGAGCGGGTGGGCGTTGGGCAGTTGCTTCAACGCCCTGGCCCCAAAAATCTTGCCCATTTGCGCCTCGAACGATCGGGCGAACAGGCCGTCAATATCATGGTTGCAATCATCGACCAGCACGAAGCCGCCATTGCGGACATAGCGCTCGAAATTGCGCCGCTCGGCGGTCGAAAACTCGACCAGCTTGTGCCCGGCCAGATAACAGAAGGGCGCGGTGAGCATTTTGGGGTCCGACAGGGCAATGACATGCTCCTTCGGATCGACCCGTAGCGTCGTATAGTCGATCAGCGACGTGATCAGGTTAGACGGCATCCGCTGGTCGACATCCCAGTCCCCGGATTCGTAGCGCAGCCGTGTGAACCAGAAATCATAGCCCCCGGCGGCGGCGAGCGGACGGGCCAGCATTGCGCTGGCCAGACCACCCGCCATCAAGCGCATAAAAGTCCTGCGTCTCAGGATTTGAGAATCATGCAACGAGAGTTGGCCCGCTAGGAAATCCTCCCCTTGCAGGGGAGGTGGCAGCACGAAGTGCTGACGGAGGGGTGTCGCCTTATCGATAGGACGACACCCCTCCGTCTGGCTGCGCCAGCCACCTCCCCCACAAGGGGGAGGATCACATTCGTTGATATCACACCGCGTCCGACAGTGATGTGAAGGTGAAGTCTCGCAGCTTCATCGGCGGCACGACCATCGGCGCGTCCGCTTCGTCGCCCTTCACCCGGACGGGCTTCCCCAGTTCCTCGACATTGTTGAGCATGATGACGGGGGATTCGTTGAAGCGGAAATTCTTGATCGGATATTTGATCTGGCCATTTTCGATATAGAAAGTGCCGTCGCGGGTCAGGCCGGTCAGCAGCACCGTCTGCGGATCGACCATGCGGATATACCATGTGCGTGACACCAATATGCCGCGCTCGGTCGTGCGCACCAGATCGGCGGTCGATTTGGTCCCGCCGGTCATGATCAGATTGCCCGGCTGGGCCATGGCGGGCTTGCCCTGCTTCTGCGACCAGTAACGCGAATATTCCATGTTCAGCAGCTTGCCATTCTCGACGATCGGCATCTTCTTGCGGGGCAGGCCTTCTTCGTCCCACGGATAGACGGCTGCGCCCGGATAGGCCGGGTCGGCAAAGAAATTGACCTGCGGCCCGAACACCTGTTCGCCCAGCTTGTTGCCGCCGCCCTTTTTCGACAGGAAGCTGCGGCCTTCGTCGGCCGATCGCGCGTCGAAATAGAAGAACATGAACTGGATGAGGCCAGCGGCCGCCGCCGGTTCCAGGATGACGGTATATTTGCCCGGTTCAAGCGCCTTGGCCTCCGCCGACGCGCTCGCCTTGCGCATGGCGACGCGAATATCCTCGCCTGCGTTGAAGGTCGCGACGTCCTGCACATTATGTCCGACCCAGCCGGACCCGCGCCCGTCCTCGGTACGGACGGTGCAGGTATAATCGGCGCTGGTGCCGGTCTGGTAGCCGTAATTGCCCTTGTTGTTCAGGAAGGCGACGAACCCGGCCTGATCCTCCAGATAGCCCGCCGCGATCAGCTTTTCCGCGCGGCAGGGTGCGATCGAATCGATCGCCACCTTGGCGCGATAGTCGGCGGTGATCCCGGCTGTGGCGGCGCTATATGTGGGGGTCGGCGTGTAGCTCTGTTTCTCGACGGCGGGCATGAATTCCGGGTTTTCCGGGGCCAGCTTGGCCAGTTCCTCTGCCCGGCGCACGACGCGTTCCAGCGCGGCGTCGTCAAACTGGTTGATGGTCGCGATACCGACCCGCTTGCCATAGGCCACCTGCACCGACAGTTCGATATTGTCGGTAATGCCTGCGGTGGACACGTCGTTGCGGGCGAAGCGCACATTGCCACGGATCGAACCGGTCAGCTGCGCGGTACATTCGTCCGCCTTCGAAAAGCCCACGACCTTGGTCAGGATCGCCTTGGCTTGTGCTTCGGAAAGGATGCTCATATTTTCTCTCCCTGACCGATCAACCGAGCGAACGGGCGGTGTTGATGACGTTGATGCCGTTGAAGCGCGCGGTGCTTGACCCGTGCGACACGGCGGAAACCTGCGCAGGCTGACCCTTGCCGTCGAAGAAGGAGCCGCCCAGGCGATAGTCGCTGGCGTCGCACACCCCGGCGCAGGCATTCCAGAATTCCGGGGTGCGGATCTGGTAGGCGACATCCTCGATCTGCTGGGTGATCTTGCCGTTCTTGATCTCGTAGAAAAGCTGCCCGCCAAATTGCGCGTTGTAGCGCTGCTGGTCGATCGAGAAGCTGCCGTCGCCGATGATGTAAATGCCATCCTCGACATTGGAAATCATGTCGGCCACGCTCTGCTTGGCCTTGCCGGGTTCAAGGCTGACGTTCGCCATGCGCTGGAACTGGACGTTGGACCAGCTGTCGGCATAGCAGCAGCCGTCGCTCTCGCTTTTTCCCTCGATATGCGCCTGATCGCGGATTGCCTGATAGCCGACCAGCTTGCCGTTGCGGATCAAATCCCACTTCTTGGTCTTGACGCCTTCATCGTCGAAAGCGACCGCACCCAGGCTGCCGGGCTGGGTTTTGTCCGCGACGATATTCACCGTGTCGCTGCCATATTGGAAATTGGCCTTCAGCTTGTCCATCGTGGCAAAGCTGGTGCCGGCATAATTGGCTTCATAGCCCAGCACCCGGTCGAGTTCGAGCGGATGGCCGACCGATTCGTGGATGGTCAGCCAGGTGTGCGAGGGGTCCAGCACCAGATCATATTTGCCCGGTTTGACCGAAGGCGCCTTGATCTTGGCGCGCGCCTGTTTGGCGGCGGCGATCGCATCCTCCTTCATGTCATAGCTGTTGCCATAGACGGTGACGCCGTTGGGCAGCACGGTCTTGCCCGATGCTGCGCCATCCAGATATTCAAAGCCCAGGCCCATCGGCGCGGACAGGCCTTCGCGCACGCGGAACTTGCCGGTCGCCTTGTCGACGGCGGTGACCTCCATCGGTGCCCAGATGCGGTGGACGTCCTGGTCGATATAGCTGCCATCGGTGCTGGCAAAATATTTCTGCTCGTTGACCAGGAACAGGATCGAGCGGATGAAGTCCGCGCCTGCATCCATGGCGGCGGCGTTGACGCCCATCAACAGGTCGACCTTGTCCTTGATCGGCACGGTCATGCTGTTCTTGACGATCGGCGTGCGCCAGCTGACTTCGCCAGCGCCCTTGACCGGGGCGAGCTGCACCGGGGCGGACTGGGTCGGGGCGTTGGCCTTGGCAATGGCGACGGCCTGGGTCGCGGCCTTGGCGACAGCCTCCCTGGTCATCTCGTTCGTCGCGGCAAAGCCCCAGGCTCCGCCAGCAATCACGCGGATGCCGACGCCGGTCGATTCGGTGTTGACGATATTTTCCACATTGCGCTCGCGGGTGATGACGAACTGGCGCAGGTAGCGACCGACGCGCACGTCGCAATAGGTTGCGCCTGCGCTCTTGGCCGCGTTCATCGCTGCGTCGGCCAGCGCCTTCTTGACGGCTACGTCGATGGCGCTGCTCAATTCTTCGGCGGCGATGACCTTGCCGAACATTGACGGCAGGATCAGGCCGCCCACGCCCATGGTGCCAAAGGCCAGAAAATCTCTTCTGTGCAAGGTTCGTCTCCACCTGCAAATGCCCGCACTTAGCGGGTCGGATTGTGCTTGGGATGCGGCCGGTTGGCCGTACCGATGGGCTGGATCATCGCGGCAGGGCGGGGCCGGGTCAAACATCTTTTACGACTGCGCAACTTGGGGCCGCCCGCTTTCGACATATGACATCTGTCGAAAGTCGCTGGCCAGCGCGGAACAGGCCGGACGTTGCGTGGACACAACAAAATCCGGCGCGGATGGCCGTTCCCCGTGAAGGGGTGGATCAGTTCATGATGCTGTGAAGAAAGTTGGTCGGGGAAAGAGGATTCGAACCTCCGGCCCCTGCCTCCCGAAGACAGTGCTCTACCAGGCTGAGCTATTCCCCGACCGATGCCGAAGCCGCCATGAAGCGACCCCGTAAGGCAGGCCGCAGCCTATAGAGGCGGCATTTCAGGCTGGCAAGCGGGCAGAGCGGCTTTTTTTGCGGCTCTATAACAGCCCGGCAGCGCGGAAGCTGAACCGGCTTTCCCCGGCCTCTATCATATGGTCGGCCAGCCGCATGTCGAGCGGGCGCAGCCGCCGCGTGAGGGCGCGGGTCAGGGCGATGTCGGCAGGGCGGGGCAGGGCGGGGATGTCGCCGGGTCGCTGCTGGTGGATGGCCAGCCATCGCCCCTCCAGCGCCAGCAACTGTCCGATGACGGTACGCCAGTCGTGCGCCAATGGCACGCGGTTGCACGGACGCCAGGTGCGATCGAGGATGAGCAGGTCCAGTCCGGCCATGGCAGAAATGTGACCCAGCCCGGTTCCGCCTCGCCAGCGCAAGCCGCGCCATTATGGTGAAAGACACCCGCAATCTGGTCCAGAACGAAGGGGAGATTGGCGGGCGGGACTGGCTGGGCTACAGCGGAGGCAATCCAAAGCCTTTAGTTCAGGATCCCCGCCCTTGCGCGACACCATGCCCCATTATGAGCAGCAATATCTCGATCTGATGCGCCACATCTGGCGGCATGGTGACGAGCGGATCGACCGCACCGGGGTCGGCACAAGGTCGATCCTGGGCGCGACGATGCGATTTTCGCTGGCCGACGACGCTGTTCCGTTGCTGACCACAAAGCGCGTCTATTGGAAGGTCGCGGCGCGGGAGATGCTGTGGTTCCTGTCGGGCGACACCAATATCCGCGAACTGGTGCGACAGGGTGTGCATATCTGGACCGACTGGCCGCTCGACGCCTATCGCCGCGCAACCGGCGAGGCGATCGACCGGGATGCGTTCGAGGCGCGAATCATCGATGATGAAGCGTTCGCGCGGCAATGGGGTGATCTGGGCCCGGTCTATGGCGCGCAATGGGTCAACTGGCCGCGTTATGAAGCAGCGGGCGATGGTCTCTATCGGCGGGCAGCGCAGGGGCATAACCAGATTGCCGATCTGGTCGCGGCGATCCGGGCAACGCCGGGGTCGCGGCGGTTGCTGTTCACCGGATGGAATGTCGCGGAAGTCGCCAATATGGCGCTGCCGCCGTGCCATATGACCTATCAGTTTCAGGTGTCGAACGGGAAATTGAACGGACTGTTGTTCCAGCGCAGTTGCGACCTGGGGCTGGGGTTCGCCTTCAACATATTCGGCCTGTCGATGATCACCCGGATGCTGGCGCAGCAATGCGATCTGCAGCCGGGCGAAGTTGTCTGGCAGGGCGGCGATGTGCATCTCTATCTGAACCACGCCGCGCTGGTGGAGGCGCAGATGGAGAGAATTCCCTGTGGCGCGCCCAGACTGCGGATCAATCGGCGGCCTTCGGACATTTTCAGCTACGCCATCGAGGATTTCGAGGTGATCGACTACGCGCCGCAAGCCCATATTTCCGCGCCGGTCGCTGTCTAAGGCGACAGTGAGCCGGACATAGTGAAAAGGAAAAATGGGTAAGGAAGGCTTGCCTTTCGCGGCGACGTAATATAATGTTAGCAGCAAGCAACATTATTGCGATGCAGCATAGGAGGCAGGATGACCGATCCGCATGTTTCGGCAGGATTGCAGGGCGAGTCGGGACGCAATCTGCCCCCGCTGCGCCTGCACGTCCCTGAGCCGCCCGCCCGCCCCGGCGAGAGCGCGGACTTCACCCATTTCGATATTCCCGCTGCCGACGCAGCGCCTCGCCCGGACGAGACGGCGCAGCCTGCGACCATGCGCGACATGGCCTATGGGCTAGTGCGGGTGCTCGACGAGAATGGCGCGGCGGTGGGGCAATGGAACCCCAATCTGCCACCTGAAACGCTGCTGCGGATGCTGCGCGCTATGGCTCTGACCCGTGCGTTTGACGCGCGGATGTTCCGGGCGCAGCGGCAGGGCAAGACCAGCTTCTACATGAAGTCGACCGGCGAGGAAGCGGTGTCGATCGGCGCGGCGCTGGCACTGCATCGCGACGATATGTGCTTTCCCAGCTATCGCCAGCAGGGCATCCTGATCGCCCGCGACTGGCCGATCATCGACATGATGAACCAGATCTATTCCAACAAGGGCGACCGGCTGAAGGGCCGCCAGCTGCCGATCATGTATTCGGCGCGGGCGGCGGGCTTTTTCTCCATCTCCGGCAATCTGACGACACAATATCCCCAGGCGGTTGGCTGGGCGATGGCCAGCGCCGCGCGCGGCGACACGCGGATCGCGGCAACCTGGTGCGGTGAGGGATCGACGGCGGAGGGGGACTTCCACAGCGCCTGCACCTTCGCCAGCGTCTATCGCGCCCCGGTCATCATGAATATTGTCAATAATCAATGGGCGATCAGCAGCTTTTCAGGCTTTGCCGGGGCCGAAGCGACGACCTTTGCCGCGCGCGCCGTAGGCTATGGCATTGCGGGCCTCCGGGTCGATGGCAATGACGTGCTTGCGGTCTATGCCGCGACCCGCTGGGCCGCGGACCGGGCGCGCGCCAATGCCGGGCCGACGCTGATCGAACATTTCACCTATCGCGTCGAAGGGCATAGTACGTCGGACGATCCGACTGCCTATCGCTCTGCCGAGGAAAGCAGCCTGTGGCCGCTGGGCGACCCGATCGCGCGGTTGAAGCAGCATTGCATCGCCCTTGGCATCTGGGACCAGGAACGCCACGCCGCGATGGACAAGGAACTGGCCGAGATGGTCCGCGATGCCGCGCGTGAGGCGGAGAAGAACGGTATCCTTGGCCACGGCCTGCACCATCCGATGGAGAGCCTGTTCGAGGATGTGTTCGAGGACATGCCCTGGCACCTGAAGGAACAGCAGCAACAGATGCTGGACGAATGGAAGGCGGCAGGGCTGTGAGGGCGCGCAACTTCCTCCTCTCCCCGGCGGGGAGAGGATACCGTAGCTTGGCGGCTTGTCGCCTAGCGAAGGTTGGAGAGGGGGCTGCGTGGTCCCGTCGTTCAACCGCCGCTCACCCTCTCCCAGCTTCGACTGGGCGGCAAAGCCGCCAAGTCTGCGCAACCCTCTCCCTCAAGGGAGAGGGAAGGAACGCTCATGACTGACATTCAACACATGAACATGATCCAGGCGATCAACAGCGCCATGGACGTGATGATGGAGCGCGACCCCACCGTCGTGGTGATGGGCGAGGATGTCGGCTTTTTCGGCGGGGTGTTCCGCGCCACCGCCGGGCTGCAACAGAAATATGGCAAGAACCGCGTGTTCGACACGCCGATCACCGAATGCGGGATCATCGGCGTAGCCGTCGGCATGGGCGCCTATGGGTTGCGCCCGGTGCCGGAAATTCAGTTTGCCGACTATATCTATCCCGCGCTCGATCAGCTCGTGTCCGAAGCCGCGCGGTTGCGCTATCGGTCGGCGGGCGAATTTATCGCGCCGATGACGGTGCGGTCGCCCTTTGGCGGCGGCATCTTCGGTGGTCAGACGCATAGCCAAAGCCCAGAAGGCATCTTCACCCATTGTTCGGGGATCAAGACGGTGATCCCGTCCACCCCCTATGATGCCAAGGGGCTGCTGATCGCGGCGATCGAGGATAATGATCCGACGATCTTCTTTGAACCCAAGCGCATCTATAACGGTCCCTTCGACGGCGAATATGACACGCCGGCGACCAGCTGGGCCGGGCATAAGGATGCGCAGGTGCCATCCGGCTATTATCGCATCCCGCTTGGCAAGGCGCGGATTGCGCGGGCGGGCGGGGCGCTGACCATCCTCTGCTATGGCACGATGGTCCATGTCGTGGAACATACGGTCGCAATGCTGGGTCTGGACGCGGAGATTGCCGATCTGCGCAGCCTCGTGCCGCTCGACATAGAGACGATCGAGGCGTCGGTCAAAAAGACCGGGCGCTGCCTGATCGTGCATGAAGCGACGCGCACCAGCGGCTTTGGCGCGGAACTGCTGGCGCAGGTGCAGGAACGCTGCTTCCATCATCTCGAAGCGCCGATCGAACGGGTAACCGGGTTCGACACGCCCTATCCGCACAGCCTGGAATGGGCCTATTTCCCCGGTCCCGTCCGCATCCGCGAAGCCATCAACAAGATCATGAAGGATTGAGCCTTCCTCCCCCTTCCGTTCGTTTCGAGCGAAGTCGAGAAACGGAAGCGCAGTTTCAAGTCATGTGTCTCGACTTCGCTCGACACGAACGGAGCTATTTATGGCCATCTTCACTTTCAAGCTGCCGGATATCGGCGAAGGCATTGCGCAGGCCGAAATCGTCGGCTGGCACGTCAAGGTTGGCGACCGGGTCGAAGAGGACCAGCCGATTGCCGACATGATGACCGACAAGGCCACAGTCGAGATGGAAAGCCCGGTTGCAGGCATAGTCGTGCGGCTGGCGGGCGAAGAAGGCGATCAGGTTTCGATCGGCGCGATGCTGGTCGAGATTGAGGTGGAGGGCGAGGCTGTCGTCGCGCCGATGCCGCCGGTCGAAGTGATTGAGGCTGAGGTGCCGGGTGCGGTTGAGGTAGCGGAAGCTGAAAAGCCCCTCCCCTTCAGGGGAGGGGTTGGGGTGGGGCCTATCGACGATAGCGCGCCGCTGGCCGAACAGCCCCACCCCCCGACCCCCTCCCCTGAAGGAGAGGGGGAGAAGCCCAGCTCCCCCATCCTGGCCTCCCCGGCCGTCCGCGCCCGCGCGAAGGACTTGGGCATAGACCTCGCGCAGGTGAAGTCCGCGGGCGACCATATCCGCCATGCCGATCTCGACGCCTATCTGCTCTACGGACAGGGGCAGGGCTATCGCGCGGCGGGGGCGTCCGCGCGTCGTCCCGACGAGCAGGTCAAGGTCATCGGGATGCGCCGCCGCATCGCGGAGAATATGGCCGCGTCCAAGCGGCACATTCCCCATTTCACCTATGTCGAGGAAATCGACGTCACCGCGCTGGAAGTGCTGCGTGAACAGCTCAATGCCAGCCGGGGCGACAAGCCAAAGCTGACCATGTTGCCGCTGCTGATCGTTGCGATCTGCAAGACTTTGCCCGATTTTCCGATGCTCAACGCCCGCTATGATGATGAGGCGGGCGTGGTGACCCGCCATGGGTCGGTGCATCTGGGGTTGGCGACGCAGACCGATGCGGGCCTGATGGTGCCGGTGATCCGCGACGCGCAGGACCGCAATGTGTGGCAGCTGGCGAGTGAAATCCGCCGCCTGGCCGACGCCGCGCGTTCGGGCAAGGCGAAGTCGGAGGAACTGTCCGGCTCCACCCTGACGCTGACGTCGCTGGGTCCATTGGGCGGCATCGCCACCACCCCGGTCATCAACCGGCCCGAAGTCGCGATCATCGGTCCAAACCGGGTGATCGAGCGGCCCATGTTCCGGGGCAAGGAGATCGTCGCGGCCAAGCTGATGAACCTGTCGATCAGTTGCGACCATCGCGTGGTCGATGGCTGGGACGCGGCCAGCTATGTTCAGGCGATCCGCAAATTGCTGGAAAATCCGGCTTTGCTGTTCGTCGGTTAAAAATCAGCGCATCGTCGCGCGATAGCTGAGCCTTCCCGCGTGACCGGGCGGTACAGCGTCGGGCAGCGGCCAGCGGACATGGGTGATGTCGGCGGCTACGGCGCGGCGCGTGCCGCCAAGGGGCGTGGGCAGCCATAGCTGCTCCATCCGGCCCCAATGCGCGCCGCCATCGACCGACACCTGCATGATGGGATCGGTCGGGTCTATCTGCGCGCCACGCGGCAGCGGGCGCACCACGGCCTGATCGCGCAGCGGCGCGCTGCCGTCATTGCGCCAATGGACGATGACGATCAGTTGGTCGCCGGGCACGACCCGGTCGGCACTGGCCAATATCCGGCGGGATCGACCGTTGACATCGGTCGTCACCCGCTCGACGAACATCTGCGTGTCGAGCCGGACGCCCGGTTGCGCCCATGCCGCCTGCGACGCCGCAAGGCCCGTCAGCGCGATCATCCATGACAATGTGGCGGCCTTCATGCCCATTCCCGTTCTGCGTTCCCCTGTTCGTCCCTAGAACGGCTCGGCCAATATTTGGTTAAGTCGCTGTTTTCCTGCGCCCGGTCATGGTCCGGCCCCGCTTTGCAAATTGACGCCCGGTGGCAGCGGGCGCACATCGGACTGGTCTTTCGACCGGAGAATCAATCCACCGTGAAACTGCCCGAACAGCAGGAAATCAACCGCAGGCGCGACCGGTTGCTCGCATCGATCGCGCTGACGGCAGGCATTGGCCTGATGCTGGCGCTGCCCTTTGCATTGCGTGCGGGGGCCGAGTTTTTCCTGCCGTTGACCGCCGCGCTGGTGATTGCGATCGCGCTGGTGCCACTGCTCGAATGGATGGAGCGGCACCGGCTGCCGTCGGGGCTGGCCGCGTTGCTGGCGGTGATCGGCTTTCTGGTCGTAGCCAATACCGCGCTGGTGCTGATCATCGTGCCGGCCACCGACTGGTTCCGCATCCTGCCCCAGCGACTGCCGCAGATTCAGGCGAACCTCGCGCCGCTCATCGACTTTTATTCCAACCTCCAGCGCTTCGTCGACGAAACGGTGCAGATGCTGGCGACCGGGCCGGTTGCGGCGGCGCAGACCGCCACGGTCGATACGCCGCGATCGCTGCTCCAGTTTGCGGCGATGTCCGCCCCGGCGGCGATCATCCAGATGGTGTTCGGGCTGCTCATCATCTACTTCTTCCTCGCGGGCTGGACCGGTCTGCGGCGACGCACGATCAACAGTCGCGACAGTTTCGACGGTGCGCTGGCGGTGGCGCGGGTGATCCAGAATGTGGTCGACGCGACATCGGCCTATGTCATCACCATTGCCGTCATCAACCTGTGCCTGGGTCTGGCGGTTGCGCTGGCATTGTGGCTGATCGGGATGCCGTCGCCGCTGATGTGGGGCGGGATCGTCGCGCTGCTGAACTTCATTCCCTATTTCGGGCCGATGCTGGCGGCGGTGCTGCTGGCGCTGGGCGGATTGATGGTGTTCGACGATGTGTGGGTGGCGCTGATGCCCGCGGCACTCCAGGTCGGCTTTCATCTGGTCGAGGCCAATGTGATCACGCCCACGGTGCTGGGGCGGCGGCTGACGATGAACCCGTTGCTGATTCTCGTGTCGCTGACCTTCTGGGGCTGGGTGTGGGGGACGCCGGGCGCGCTGCTGGGTGTGCCGCTGCTGATCATCATCCAGACCGTCGTTTCAGCCGCCGGCACGCCCGACATCGCCGGTTTCCTGTTCGAGCAGGGGACGCTGACGGTCGCGCCACGCAAAGAAAGTGACGAGAATGCGAAAACAGCCGATGCGGACGGTTGACAGTCCCGGCGGACGCACATAGACGGCGCTTCCACACCGAACGCGGGTGTAGCTCAGTTGGTTAGAGTGCCGGCCTGTCACGCCGGAGGTCGCGGGTTCGAGCCCCGTCACTCGCGCCACTTTCCTTGACCGGAAGGTGGGAATTTTGGTGGATCAGGCAGCATCGTCTGGGGACTAAAATCCCGAAAAGATGTCACCCTGCGCGGGTGTAGCTCAGTTGGTTAGAGTGCCGGCCTGTCACGCCGGAGGTCGCGGG